>JAPLML010000117.1 GCA_026387055.1 Planctomycetota bacterium
GACTTCAAAGTCGCCGGCACGCAGCGCGGCGTGACGGGCATCCAGTTGGACCTGAAGATTCGGGGCCTGACGGTCGATTCGTGCCGCAGGGCACTCGAGCGGGCCCGCGAGGTCCGCCTCCAGATCCTCAAGGTCATGCTCCAGGCGATCCCCGCGCCGCGAGCGGAGATCAGCCAGCACGCCCCGCGCCTCCTCCAGATCCACATCAACCCCGACAAGATCGGCAAGGTCATCGGTCCCGGCGGCAAGACGATCAAGGGCATCGAGGCCGACACCGGCGCCAGGGTCGAGGTCGAGGACGACGGCACGGTCACGATTTCCTCGGTCGACGTCACCAAGGCCGAGAAGGCCCGCGACATCATCGAGGCGCTCACCCAGGAGGTCCAGATCGGCCGCATCTACACCGGCACCGTCGTCTCCATCAAGGACTTCGGGGCGTTCATCGAGATCCTCCCCGGCCAGGACGGCATGTGCCACGTCTCCGAACTCGCCGACAAGTACGTGAAGAACGTCGGGGACGTCGTGAAGATGGGCGACACCGTCCGGGTCAAGGTCATCTCGGTTGACGACACCGGGCGGATCAAGCTCTCGCGGAAGGCCGCCCTCAAGGAGGACGAGGCGGCGGCCAAGAAGTAGGAACCGTTCAGCCGTCGCCGGCGCGGCGACGATCCATTTAGCCGCCCAGCTTGTCGAAGAGTCGCCGTGGCGACCTGGGCGCGTTTCTTCGCGATGGGCGCAACAAGCGGCGAACGGTAAGCCGCCTCGCGTGTGCCACGGCCGGCTTGTCCGGCCGTGCGGCTGAAACCGGGACGACTTACCCCCGCCTGTCAACGCAAAGTAGAAATGTCCGCTTTCCCGCAAAGTAGGAATGTCCGCTTTTTGTTGAAGGGCTGACGCCAGGGGTGATCCGCAGGGGGCTGCCAGGGCTCAGCGGCGGGGCGTCGGGGGGCCGCGGCCGTGAGGATGCACGGCCACGCAACAGCGCGTGGCCGTGCCACCCCTATCCATCATCGGGGAGACCGCGGGTGCCCCTGCTGCTCGTCATCCTGATTGTCATCCTCGGCATCGCCGCTCTCGCGCTGGCGGCGGGGGGGGGGTCGGACCGCGCCGCGGCGATCGCCCGCGACGCCGAGCGGCGGGCCCGTGACGCCGAGCACCTGGCCTACATCGGCACGCTGACGGGGGGCCTGGCGCACGAAATCCGTAACCCCCTGTCGACCCTCAACCTGAACCTCCAGCTCCTGCGCGAGGACCTTGAGCACCCCGGCGCCGACACCGACCCGCGGATCCTCCGTCGCCTGGAGACGCTCGAGCAGGAGGCCAGGCGCCTGGAGCAGATTCTCGACGACTTCCTCAAGTTCGCCGGCAAGTACGAGGTCCGCCTGAAGCGTCAGCCGATCAACCCCGTGCTGGAAGGGCTGACCACGTTCTACCGCGAGCGCCTCCAGCAGGCCCGCATCCAGCTCCGGACCAGTCTCGCGGAAGGCCTGCCCGACGTGGCCATCGACGCGCCGCGCCTCAAGCAGGCCCTCGCGAACCTGCTCCTGAACGCCGAGGCCGCCATGCCCGACGGGGGCGAACTCATGATCAGCACCGAGGCCGACCCGCACGGCGTCAGCCTCCGCGTGACCGACACGGGGGTCGGCATCGCGCGCGAGCATATGGACAAAATCTTCACGCCGTATTACTCTACACGGCCCGGCGGCTTCGGGTTGGGCCTACCGACGGTCCGCCGCATCGTGCAGGAGCACGGCGGCACGCTGGAAGTCCACAGCGAGGTCGGGCGGGGCACGCGATTCACGATCCACCTGCCCCCCGCCGAAAGCACGTAGCAGGTAGGCCGGGGCGCGCCCCGGCATCCACGCCCGCTTCGCGGGGAGCCGAAGTCAAAGACTCGCCGTGGCGAGGCGACCGCGTGTTGGGCCGCCCGAACAGGCGGAGGCACGGCCGGACACGCCGGCCGTGGCACACCGGATAGGAAGCAGGAAAAACCGTCAACGATGCCTGACCGAGCCCAACCCGCCGAGCGGTCGCGAGTCCTCATCGTCGAGGACGACCGTTCCCAGGCCGACGCCGTCGCCGAGGCGCTCCAGCGCGTCGGCCACACGTGCGTCGTGGTCACCGAGCCGCGGCGGGCCCTCGAAATCATGGAGCGCGACGGCTTCGACCTCGTCATCACCGACCTCGTCATGCACGAGGTCTCGGGCATGGAGGTCCTCCAGGCCGCCCGGCGGCTCGACCCGGGCGCCGAGGTCATCATGATCACCGGCCACGGGACGATCGAGACGGCGGTCCAGGCGATCCGCGACGGGGCGTGGGACTACATCACCAAGCCCCTGAACCTCGCGGAGCTCCGGGACCGCGTGGCCAAGGCCCTTGAACACCGCCGCCTGGTGCGCCGCACCGCCCAACTCAGCGAGCAGCTCCAGGAGCGGTTCGGCTTCGAGGGGATCATCGGCCAGTCGGCCGCCATCCGCCGCGTCATCGACGTCTGCCGCCAGATCGCCCCCACCGACGCCACCGTCCTGATCGAGGGCGAGAGCGGCACGGGCAAGGAACTCGTGGCCAAGGCCCTCCACAATAACTCGCCGCGCCAGGCCGGCAACTTCGTCGCCCTCAACTGCGCCGCCCTGAGCGAGGGCATCCTCGGAAGCGAACTCTTCGGCCACGAGAAGGGCGCGTTCACCGGCGCCGTGATGAGCCGCAAGGGCCGCTTCGAGCACGCCGACGGCGGCACGCTCTTCCTGGACGAGGTCGGCGACATGCCGATCGCCACGCAGATCAAGCTCCTCAGGGTCATCGAGAGCCGCGAGATCGTCCGCGTGGGGTCCAACGAGCCGCGACGGGTCGACGTGCGGCTCGTCAGCGCCACCCACCGGCACCTGGAGGACATGGTCAAGGAAGGGACGTTCCGCGAGGACCTCTACTTCCGCCTGAAGGTGGTTCGGATCCTGCTGCCGCCGCTGCGGGAGCGGCGCGAGGACGTGCCCCTCCTGACGGACCACTACCTCCGCGTGCTGGCCGCCGATCGCAAGCGGAACGTCACGGGCATCACGCCCGAGGCCCAGCGCGTCCTCAACGCGTACGGCTGGCCGGGCAACGTTCGCGAACTTATCAACACACTTGAAACCATGATCGTCCTGGCCCGCCACCCGGTGCTTGACGCGGCCGACATCCCGCCGGAAATTCGCCCGGCGGTCGCCGAGGCCCCCGCCGCCAGCATTAGGCCGGGCATCCGCCTCGACGACGCCGAGCGGCTCCTCATCGAGCGCACCCTCGAGATGACCGCCAACAACCGCCAGGAAGCCGCCGCGATCCTCGGCATCGGCGAGCGGACCCTCTACCGCAAGATCAAGCAGTACGGCCTGAAGTAGGCTCGCCCTCCAGCCGTTCCTCACGGCCGCCTCCACGCCGGCTTTGGGTTCTTCGCAAACCAATTCGTCAGAAGCTTCTGCCGATCGGTCGGCGCGGCCGCCGGCTTCGTGTCGTCCTTCTCGGTCCCATGCTCAACGCTCCAGCCCTGCCACTCGCGGAAGGCGTGGTACGTCCAGTCCCAGCCGTTGGCCTCGAAGATATCGATGACGTCCTTCAGGTACCGCTGCGCGCCGGCGTCCGGCGCCCAGCGGATGGCGCTGAACTCGCCGATGTAGATCCTCGCCCCGCAGGCCTTCTGAAAATCGACGACCGGCTTGAGCGCCGCTTCGAGCCGGGCCCGGTCCCACATCCGGCCCTCGATCTCGCCCGGGTAAGGGACGGGCTTCGACGGCGCGAAGACGCCCTGGTGCGTAAACTGTGATGGAATGTACATATGAACGCTGTACACCACGTTGGGCACGTCTAGGAGGGCGAAATCCCGCAGGCCGTCCGGCCCTCCCCAATCGGCCGGCTCGACGATGACGGCCCGGTCCGGGTCGATGGCCCGGATGGCCTTGGCCGCCCGCTCCGCCAGGTCCCGCCAGTCCAGGCAATCGTCGCCCACGGCCTCCTCGACCGGCTCGTTCGCGAGATCGTAGCCCCAGACCGGCCGGGCGCCCTTGTAGCGGCGGGCCATCTTCTCCCACACGGCCACGAACTTGTCCTGCGACGCCTTCTCGGTGAACAGCCGGTCGTCCGACCCCAGGTACCCCGTCCGCTTCGCGCTGCCGCCGGGCGGCGAGTGGAGGTCAACGACGACATACAGGCCGTACTGCTCGCACAGCGGCAGGGCCGCGTCGAGCCGCTTCAGTTCCCCCTCCAGCCACGCGTCGTACTCGGCCGGCGGCGGCGTCGGCTTCCCCTGGCCCACGTAGCGGATGAGCTGCCACCGCAGGACGTTCGCGTTCCATTCCTTGCCGAGCGTCCGCAGGCCGGCCTCGTTGATATCCGGGCTGATCATGGCGCCGCGCAGGCGCGGCACGTCGCGCGCGAGGCCGGTCGTGACCACGGGTCGCGGCTTCGCGGCCGGCGGCGGCTTGCCGACGTAGAGTTTCACGTCGTCGAACCACGCCTTGCCCGTCACCGCCTCCAGGCCGAGGAAGAGCGTCACGGCCGTGGCGTCGGGCGGAATGCGGGCCACGAGCGTCGCCCGGCGCCAATCGAATGTGCCGGTCTCGGTCGTGGCGTTCGGCCAGAGTTTTCCGCCGGGCGTGTCGACACACACCATGAACTTGACGCCGTTCCATGGGTGCGGTTTGGCCGTCACGCCCTCGGCCTTGACCATCGCCGAGCCGTAGACCGTGTACCCGCGCATCGCCTCGACGGGAATTGCCTTCTGAAGCATGGCGCCGCCGGAGGCGCCGCCCGTCGCGCGCTCCACCATCAGCGATTGCCCGCCCTCGTAGCCCGCGACAACGCGACCCTCCCCCTGCCAGCCCTGGAGGGCGCCGGCGCCCTCGAAGCCGGCCTCGAGGAACACGTGGCCGCGCGGGAGAACCGGCGCCTCCCCGGCCGACGACGCGCCGCCCGCACGGAACCCAAGGAGGATCGCCAGGAGGGCCGCCCATCCGCCCCGCCGCAAGAAACCCCACACGCGTCTCATGGTGCACCTTCCTTCCTGGCGGCGGTTCCCGCGATGAACACGGATCGCATCGAACCCGGGCGAGTATACAGCCGCGGCTGGAGGAGCCGAAACGGATTCCCACGCGAGGCCGTCAGGCGGTGCAACCGCGGATTCCTGCAGGCCCCTTCCCCAATGTCGCCCCGGGCGAGCGACGCGCGTCGAGGGGTGACAGCGGCAGGGGTTCGCGCCCGTGAGATGTACGGCGCCGCCGCCCAATTAGCATGCAGCATTCAGCATTTGACATTCGCCGTTCACGGCGTCTCGCCGATGAACTTCTGAAGGTCGACTGCGCCTCCCGTCCTCGCCGACTCGGCCATCGCCAGGCACACGGCCAGGTCCTGAAGGCCCTGCTCGCCGGGACAGACGTACGGCGCGCCGCCGAGGTTCGCCTCGGCGAACCACTCGACGTACGGCGCGCCGCCGAGGATCGCCTCGGCGAACCGCTCGTGGACCGTTGGGCGGACCTTCACGTCGAGCTTGCCGCGGCGGGGGCGCTTGAACTTCAGCGTCTTTCCCGGCTGGTCGTAATGAACCAGGCGGCCGGCGAACTTCTCCGTCTTCGAGTAGGCGTAGATCAGGCCCTCGTCGCGCTGCTGGCGGAACGCCCCGTCCGTGCCGCGGATTTCCAGGACCGTGTTGGGGATGTCGAGGCTGCCGGCGGCAATGTAGGACGCCTCCGCCCCGCCCACGAGGCCGTTGGCGAGCTCCAGGGCGCCGGCGGTCGAATCGTCGCCCTCCATCGGCGCCAGGAGCGTCTTCATGAAGCCCGTGACACGCGTGAAATGCGTGTCGAAAATCCACTGGACGGCGTTGACGAGGTGGACCGTCAGGAGGAGGAAGCACCCGCCGCCCACGCGCTCGGCGCTGGCGCGCCATTGCTCGGGCGTAAGCGCCAGGCCCCCCTGGTGGGCGTAGCGGAGGCGGAAGCCGGCGGGCTTGCCGATGAAGCCCGCCCGGACCGCGTCCTTCATGTCCCACAGGGAGGGATCATCGTATCCATCCATGTAGACACCGAGCAGACGCTGCGCCCGGCGCCCGGCCCGGATCATCCGCTTGGCCTCGTCGATCGTGCGGGCCATCGGTTTCTGCGAGAAGACGTGCTTGCCCGCCTCGAAGGCCGCCACGGCCTGCTCGGCGTGGAGGTAGTTCGGCGTCTGGAGCTCGACCATCTCGATGTCGGGCCGGGCGAGGATCGCGCGGTAATCGTCGGTCGCCAGCGCGGCCCCGATCCGGCGCGCCGCCCGGCGCGCCAGGCCGAGGTCCAGGTCGCACACGGCGACAAACTCGAGGTTCTCGAACTCGGAGATATAGGGGATGACATTGGCCCGCGAGTACCCGCCCGCACTGACGAGCGCTGTTCGAACCTTCCTGCCCACGTCGCGTCTCCTTGTGCTGTCGTTGCCCTCGATGCAGTACGTATCATCTCGTCGCCGTACCAGCCAGTACGTGTTTACCGCGATACTGTATTCCCGGGTGGCACGGCCACGCGCCGTTGCGTGGCCGTGCAAGGTGACGCATGGGAGCAAGCACGGTCACGCAACAGCGCGTGACCGTGCCACCCGCGCCAAAAACGTAAACCCGGCGACGGCTAAACGTTCATCACTGCTCGAACGGCCAGCCCGCGGCCAGGAGCACCTCGCATAGCCGCAGGTCCTCGGGGGTCGTGATCTTCACGTTGAAGGCGTCGCCGCGGACCATCATCACCGCCTGTCCCATCGCCTCCACGAGCTGGGCATCGTCGGTAACGGGACCCACCAGGTTCTCCCGGTGCTGGTAAGCCTGCATGAGGACCTCGCGGCGGAACACCTGCGGCGTCTGGGCCAGCCACAGGCTGTCGCGCGGCACGGTGCGGAGGATGCGGCCATCGGGGGCCACGGCCTTGACCGTATGGTCCACCGGCCGGCCGACCACCGCCGCCCCGTGCGCGATGGCGATGTGCAGGGCCTGCTCAATCGTCGCGGGCCGGATGAGCGGGCGGACCGCGTCGTGGACGGCCACGAGCTCCGTGCCGCGGTCCGTCGCCTCCAGCGCCCGGGCCACGCTCTCGGCGCGATCGCTTCCGCCGGCGATGAAAACCAGACGGCGGCCGCCCTCGATGCGGTTGCCGAAGGTCGCCTGCGCCCCTTCCACGCTCTCAGCCGACACGGCCACGACGATCTCGGCCACCGACGAGACGCGGGCAAAGCGTTCCAGCGTATGGGCCAGGACCGGGCGGCCCGCGAGCAGCGCGAACACCTTGTTCGGCCGCTGGTCTGTCCGGGGACCATTGGCCGCCCCGGCCTCGATGAACCTCCGGCCGGCGCCGGCCGCCGCCAGGATCACACTGGCCTGTGGAGTTGGCATATCCCCGCCTGGAAACGCGCCCAGCAAGCTGGGCGGTTAAATGGTTGCTTGATGAATCACGCCCGGTGATTGCCCGGCCTCGACTTCGCCGCGGCTTCCGTGCGGCCGAAGATCATCCGCCCCGCGCTCTTCTGGAGCACGTTCGTCACCACGATGGTCACCGTGTGGCCGATCTGGCCCTTGCCGTCCTCGACCACCACCATCGTGCCGTCCTCCAGATACCCGACGCCCTGCCCTTCCTCCTGGCCGGGCTTCAGGATGGCCACTTCGAGCGTCTCGCCCGGCAGGGCCGCCGGCTTCAGGGCGTTCGCCAGGTCGTTGACGTTGAGCACCTCCACACCCGCCAGCTTGGCGACCTTGTTCAGGTTGTAGTCGATCGTGACGATGCGGCCGGAGCACTTCGAGGCGAGCGTCACGAGCATCTGGTCGGCCCCTTCCCCCGGCGCCAGGGCGGGGCCGGCGTCCTGGATCGTGATGTCCACGTTCGGCATGGTCTGGAGGCGGTTGAGGATGTCGAGGCCCCGCCGCCCGCGGTCGCGTTTCATCTTGTCGGCCGAGTCGGCCACGTTCTGAAGCTCGCGCAGGATGAAGCGCGGCACCACGAGCGGCGCGTCGATGAACCGCGTCTCCACGATGTCGGCGATGCGGCCGTCGATGATCGCGCTGGTGTCCAGGAGCAGCGGACGCCCGCCCTTCTGCTGCTTCGCGAACTCGACGTACGGGATCAGGAAGCGGAAATCGTCCTTCGTCTGGAGGATGAGCGACACCGCCAGGTAGGACGCGACCCCGGCGATCAGGACCTTGACCGCCTCGCGGACCTTCTCGTCCTTCTTCTCGACCCAGTACATGTCGACGATCGGCCCCAGGATGATGGCCACCACCAGCCCCACCAGCAGGCCGAAGAACACCGCCGAGATCGTGCTGATGTGTTTATGCCGGAACAGGATGTCCAGCACGATGACCACGATCGCGGCCACGCCGAAGCCGATCATCCCGACGACGTGGTTGTTGCCTTCGCCGATGCCCGCGCCCAGCACATACCCACCGCCCACCATCGCCAGGAAGAAGATGATCCGAACAATGAAGACGAGCATGAGGGCCCCCTCCACCAAAGGCGCCGTTATGAACCGGCCCATTATAGAACCGGCCGGCGCAGCCCGCAAGCCCACGTGCCGGGGCTGCGCCACGGCCTACATTTTTCCGAGCGCCTCAATCGCCCGCGCGATCGCCTCGCGCCGACGCTCGATCGGACCGGGGTCCTTTGTGAAGCGTAGGCCGGGGCACAGCCCCGGCATCCCGGCGGCGCGACGAGCCCACGTGCCGGGGCTGCGCCCCGGCCTACATTTTTCCGAGCGCTTCAATCGCCCGCGCGATCGCCTCGCGCCGACGCTCGATCGGGGCGGGGTCCTTTGTGAAGGTCGTGAGGTCCTTGGTGATCTCGGGCGGAACCTCCAGCAGCGCCGTAAAGGCCGCCCGCTGCTCGGCGGAGAGCTTCGCCCCGCGCTCGGCCAGCAGGCGCCGCAGAACCACGAGGTACTCGTAATCCTCAATGCCGTCGCGAAGCATCTCCCATCGGATGCCATCGACCGGCCCCTCCAGCACCGGCCCGGCGGGAGTACCGTCGGCCGCGGACTCAGGCGGATAGATGAACCGCCCGTCGCCGTTCCCCCAGAGCTGCTTGGCGCCCTTCGCCACCCCGTACCCGTCCACCCAAGACGCCGGGTCCTCGTACGGGTTCTGCGGATGCCTAGGATCGGTGTAGGCGGTGCCGCTGGTCCAGTAGTTGGTCTGCCAGACGAGGATGCCGTCGATCTTCCGCTGCCACGTCTGCCAGAGCCACACGCGGAGCTCCACGGCCGGATGGTCGAGGAAGAGCGTGGTGTACGGCGCCTTCGGTCCGCAGCAGACGTACCACCAGAACTTCTCGCCCGCGCGGCGGCGCTCCTCGGCCCGCGCGTGGTTATACTCGGGAGTGATGGGGCACCAGAGGTTCGGCCCGCCCACCAGGTCCGGCTCGACCTGCTCGGTGAGCATCCGCGTGAGGCCCGGCGCCGCCTCTTTGAGCTTGCGGAACCCGTTCATCACGAACGCGTAGTCCTTGGGGTCGGGCTCGTCGAACCAGTAGATGAACGCCGCGTCCAGCCACCCCTTTTCCTTGAGGTGCCCCTCCAGGGCCTTGCAGTAATTCGTGAAGGCCGTCTTGTACTCCGGCGTGTTCTCCTTGTATCCGAGGAGCTCCGGGTCGACCCGCGCGTGGAACGACCCCCCGCCCATCCCGGGCACATGCGCCATGAACGAGTTGAAGTGGTACCGCTCGAATGCCCGACCCATGGCGGCGTCCCATGCGGTCCAGTCGAACTGCGGCACGAGCGTGGGCTTGCCGTCCGGCCCCTTGGGCCAGGTGACCTTGAAGTTGTCGAGTGGCGCGGGCTCGTACGGCGAGATGTGGTGGGCGGCAAAGCTGGCGAGGTACTTGTCGAGCACCGCCCGGCGGTCCTCGGCCTTCTCCAGTTTCTGGTACCGCCACACCTCGCCCGGCGAGAAACCGAAGGCCGACTGGCAGGTCATCCGGTCCGGCAGGGCGAAATCGAAGACCTCGACCTTTATTGGCGCCTCGGCCGCGTAGTCCTCGGCGCTGAGGACGATCTTGCCAGTGTAGGTCCCCGCCTTTGCGTCCTGCGGAACCTTCACGCGGATCCACAGCGGCTGGTTCTTCCCTTCCTCCAGGTCGATCTTGCCCGCCAGCGGCGGGAGCGGCTCCGGCCACGGGGCGACGCAGCCGGTCGCATCCGTCGGCTGCGTGACCATGAGATAGCGGACGCGCAGGATTTCGATGCGCTCCGCGGGAATCTTCGCCCCGCCCGGCCCGGCCAGGGCCTCGGCCTTCGCCGAGAACCTCTTGATCGCCTTGGCTGGCCGAATCACAACCTGTGCCGCCTCGGCCTCATTCTTCGCCGCCCGGATGAGAATCGCCTCGCCCTTCTTTTCCGGGACGGGCCGCGTCTGGCTCACCTTCCATCCCGACGACGCCCACCACAGTCCAGCCAAGTCCGTGGAACCGGGCAGCGTCAAGCCATACTCGCTGTTGTGCAGTTCTGGAACGTCAAATGACGTGGCCGCCCAGAAACCGACCGGCCTGGGCTGCTCCAGAATCAGCGTCTTATTCTCTCGCCGTACAGTCGGCCCCAAGGGCATCTCCGCAAGGCCAATCCGCATCGTCACCCGTCCGGTCCAGAAGAAGACATACTCCAGGCCGACCGCATTCTCCCCCGGCGCCCAGACGGCCTCGCTATCGCGCGACGTCATCTTCGGTTTGCCTTCGGCAATGAAGGTGACAATGAGGGGGACCCGTAGCGATTCCTGGGTCTTGTTCTTCACGCGAAGGCGGACGTTGCCGAAACTTCCCGGCAGGAGATCACCCAGGTCCTCAACCAGAACGTCAAACCGCAGATCCGTACGCTCAACCGCCAGGAACCGCGTCGCGCCGACCAGCGTGGCAGGCGGACCGTCAAGCGCGGCCTTGTAGGAATACGCCCCCACCTGGAGCGACGCCGTCGGCTTGTCGGAGTTCGGCCCCGGCCGGGCGCTCAGGCGAATCCAGATCTCCTCGGCCGGCAGCATCGCCTCGGGGATGCGCAGCGCCTGCTCGGCGACCTTGCCGATCGTGCCGAGCGCCTGCCAGGTCTTTCCGTCCTTGGCGACCTCGACCACCAGTTCGCCAACGGCGTACCACGTCACGCCGACGTGGACCTCGGCCGAGGTCTGTTTACGCCCCGCCACCTGGTGGCGGTACACGACCTCCTGACCATTCGAGAGGCACCAGCGGTCGGAGTTGAACGTGCACGTGTAGCCGGCGAGCGGCCGGCTCTGGTTGCCCGACGCGCGGCCGAGCGGGGCCTCGAACTCGTACGCCTGGCCCTCGATCCGCTCGCCCTCGCCGAGCGCCAGGTCGCCCTGCCGCGCGTAGACCGGGACCGCCTGCGTGAGTTCCACCGCGTCGAACGCCACCGTGCCGCGCGCGTGCCACTGGCCGAACCGCAGGTACGCCTCGTCAGGCTGGAGTTTGTCGGGGGTCGTGAAGATCGACTCGTAGGCCTTCCACTGCGTCGGAATCTCGCCGAGGTCGCGGTTGGCGAACGCGGGGCCGGTGACGGGCGTTCCCCCCTGCCCGTCCACCCGCCGCGCCTTGAACGCCAAGCGGTAGAGCGTCTGCGGGAGCATCGGCAGCGGGCCGGAGCGCCAGTACGAGTTATCGTCGCCCGCGCCCGTGACGGCCACGGCGCGTTTGCCGTCGGCGGCGCCCGAGTCGAGCCACCCGCCCTTGCCGCCGACGAGCGTCCAGCCCTGCGGCTGCGTGCCGCTCCCCTCCTCGAACGACGGGTTCTGCACCCCGACCGTCTGCCCGAGGGCCGCGGAGGCGGCGAGCAGGAGCACTGTGGTGGACAGGCGAACGCGGATCATCGGACACCTCCGTCTTCGCGGGCAGGGTGGTTGCCGCAGAAACCAGCCTACAAGAAGAACCGGCGAATGTCCAACATCCAACACGCAGCATCCGCTGTCCAAGGAACGGCAGCGGAAGGCGGAATTCAGCCGCCCTTGCTCTTGCCGTTTACTCCCGCATTCCGCACTCCACACTCCGCACGTCTCGATGCCCCCGAGAAAACGTCGGGGCACGGCAGGCCGTGCCCCTACGCGCCCGCCGCGGGAGCGGCGGGGGATCCTCGATATCGCCTGTCTCCCGCCGCTCCCGCGGCGGGCTCGGATTCCGCGATCAGACGTCCCACCAGCCCTTGCGGTACGGACGCTTGATGAGGGGGCCGGCCTCAGGGGTGCCGGGGCACTTCAGGTTCTTCGGGTCCCAGGTGATCTTCTTGCCGAGCCGCACGGCCACGTTCGCCAGGTTCATCGCCTCGACCAACGGACCGGCGTAGGTGAAGTTCGACTTCGGGAAGTCCCACGGCTTCTCGCCGCGGCAGGCCTTGATGAGTTCCTCGCGATGGCCAGGGGAGTTGGGGATCTTCGTGATCTTGGGCATCTCCTGGGCCTTGAACTCGTCAAACCTGGCCGTCGGGATGAGGTGGGGGTTCTCGCTGTAATCGCCGAAGTTGACGAGTTTGCCCTTGGTGCCGATGAAGATGCTGCCCGAGCCCGGCAGCTTCTTCTTGTCGTCCGGGATGGCCGGGTCGTTCTTGATCTCGTCGGGCACGTCGGGCTTCAGACCCGATTCGTACCAATAGGCCGTGAACTTCGGGCGTTTGAACTCCGAGTCCGCGGCGCTCGGGCCGAACTCCCACCTCACGACCATCTGCTTCGGGAACGTCTCGGTCCCGAGTTCCACAACCTTGATGGGTTCGCACGAGAGCGGCGCCCGCGGGTCCATCGACCACCAGACGCAGTCCCACGTGTGGCAGCCCATGTCGCCGACCGCGCCGCAGCCGTAGTCGAACCAGCCGCGCCACTTCCACGGGGCCACCGGGCTCTCGCCCTTGTCGTTCACAAAATACGGCCGCAGCGGGGCGACACCAAGCCAGGCGTCCCAGTTGAGGGGGGTGGGCGGGGTGCCATCCTTGAAGGGCCCCAGGTTCCCCTGCGGCCAGACCGATCCGGCCCGGTTCGTCCACGTGTGGACTTCTTTGATCTCGCCGATGGCGCCCGAGCGGACCCACTCCACGATGCGGCGGATGTACTCGTTGGCGTGGCCCTGGTTGCCCATCTGCGTGGGGACCTTCTTCTCCTTGGTGATCTCGGCCAGCTTGCGGGCCTCCCAGATGGAATGCGTGAGGGGCTTCTCGCAATAGCAGGCGATCCCACGGACCACCGCCGAGTACGCCGCCGGAAAGTGCGTGTGGTCCGGCGTGGCCACCAGGACCAGGTTGAGGTCCTTGTGGTTGTCGTAGATCTTGCGCCAATCGGTGTAGGTCTTGGCCTGGGGCTGCTTCTTGGCGAGGTCGGTCATGCGGGACTCATCGGCGTCGCACAGGGCGATGACGTTCTCCGCCGACGCCATGCCGTGGCCGGCCCCGCCCTGCCCGCCCACGCCGATCAGGGCCACGTTCAGCTTCTTGTTCTGGGCGTACGCCCGAACCGACAGCGCGCTGGGCAGGATCACAAGTCCGGCCGTCACGGCGGCGCTCTTGATCAGATCACGACGGGTAATGCGAAGTGCCATAGTCCTATTCCTCCATAAAAGAAGTCCGGTGGCGTGGTCAACCCACAGTTGGGTGACCCTGCGGAACCGGTCGCGGGCCTCTGCATGGCCACGCAACGGCGCGTGGCCATGCCACCCCGCCGGGTTAAAGGTCGCCTTACGCTACCGCGCAGGGTAGGCGGATGCAACACGAAACCGCGCCTCAGAGAGATAGCCCATCACGTACACCCCCCGTTCCCCTGCGCCGATCAGGCCCGCCAGGGCCGCTTGCGTTGCGGCGTCTCCTTGAGGACGGCTCGGGCCACGGCGGCGTCTTCGGCCACCTGGAAATCGAACATCCCCACGATGCAGAAGTCCGCGCCGTTCTGGAAGGCGTGCTTGAACCCGGCGCGGGGATGGATGGCGCCGGCCGCCAGCACCTTGTAGGCCATCCACGGGCAGGCCACGTCCTGCATGGCCTTGATGGTCTCCTCGGGGTCCATGCACCAGTAGTTGTCGGCGCCGTAGTTGTCGATGACCTCCTTCTGCTGGTCGGGCCGCCGCGTGGACCAGTAGTTGGTGCTATGCAGGGTTTTCATGTAGAAGTCTGGCTTGATGCCGGCGGCCTCGACCACCAGGGGCGTGCGGAGCTCGTGCCCGCCCACGCCGACCACGAGGCCCTGGGCCTTCGCCAGGGAGACAAACTGCTCGATCTTGTCGACGGCGTCCTCGCGGGTCCAGGCGTCGCCCTGGTTGCCCACCAGGACCGCGCCCTCCATGCCGGCATCAGCGGCCTGCTTGATGGGCGTCGCCAGGTCGCTCTTCGGCGGCGCCAGCTGGGCGATGCACTGGATCTTACCGCCGCGGGCACGGTACGTCCGCCAGGTCTCCAGGGCCTTCTTGTCCTCGGGGATCGAGATCATGGTGTCGATGCCGTGCTCTTCGCACCGGGCCCACGTCTCCATGATCTTCTCTTCGGTGAAGTACGCCTTGAGCAACTGCGATACGTACATGAGGTCGCGGCTGTGGGCGTAGCCGCTGATGAGGTTGCCGCCGCAGATGATCCGGCTCATCTTGAGCTTGCCGATGGTGCCCGTCGGGAAAGGCTCCTGGCCTGCGGAAGCGGGCGGGGGCGCGGCCGCGCGACCCTCCTGCGCCAGGAGGGCGTACTCCTCCAGGCTGGCGACCAGCGGCACGGCGGCAGTCGCCGCCACCGACTTCTTCAGGAAATCCCTTCGGGTGCTGTGGGTCGCCACGAATCGGCTCCTTGGATGGCTCCTGCCCCCTCCACGCAGGCGCCGGCAGATTATACCGCAACACGCCCCATCGGGGCAACACCCGCAACGCTTAAGAGGCTTGACGGAATCGTGTCCAAGGGTGATAATGTCAGGATACCAGTTCATGAGCCTGAAGTAGGGGGCTATCATGTTCATAATTCGAGTCCTTGCGGCGGCAATCCTGTGTCTTGGACCGGCCTGCACATGGGCCGACGAGGCCGAGGATGCCTTCAACTCCCTCTATGGCAACGAGTACAGGAAGGTCACCGCCACGCCCGACAAGGCGGACGACGTGGCTCTGGCGGCACAGATCCTGGCGGCCGCCAAAGCACCGAATGTCCAGCCAGGCCTCCTGGCCCTCCTGTGCGACAAGGCCCACGAGCTGGGTACCAAGATTCCTACTGGCTACGAGACGGCCGTGGAGGCGATGGAACTGCTGGCGCAGGAAACGCCCGACAAGGCAGCAGACAGCCTTGCGAAGGTGGCGAGGATCCGAGAGAGGCAGTACCTGGCGGCTCGGGGGCTCGAAAGGGCCGACGCCGGCGAGGTGTTTGTTGAAGCGGTCCTGGTGGCGGCCGGTGCCCAGATGTCGTCGGGCGCTGCCGCCGAGGGCACGGCGCTCTTGCGCAAGGCGCTCGTGGTGGCCAATGCGATCAAGTCGGACCGCCGCAGCGAGATCCAGGGGCGGATCGACTTTGCGGCCGCACGCCTGCGGGTCGAGAAACAAGTGGCCGACCTCAAGGCCAAGATCGAGGCCAATCCGCAGGACGCGGCCGTCCGAAAGCAGTTGGTGCAGGCATGCCTCGTCGAGCTCGACAACCCCGCGCATGCCGAGAAGTTCCTGAACGAGTCCAGCGACGCATCGCTGCGGAAATTCGTGCCGGCGGTCTCCAAGGGCGTCGACGCCGCGCCGGAGATTGCCTGCATGGAGCTGGGTGAATGGTACCGGAGCCTCGGCGAGGCCGCGGGCGTGAGCGCGGGAGGCAAGGAGGGGATGCTGAGGCGCGCCCGGGCGTACTACCAACGATTCCTGAACTTGCACAAGACGGAAGACACGGCGCGCAACCAGGCGGCCTTGGCGGTCAAGAAGACGGACGAATCACTGGCCAAGCTTGGCCCCGCCAAAGGCGAGGGCATCATCGGTCCCGGCCGGTGGATCGACCTGCTGAGGCTGATCGATCTGGAAAAAGACACGGTAGAAGGTAAAGCAAGGTGGCAACGCGTGGAGGGTGGCCTTCTCTATCTCGGAGGCTTCCCGGATTGGAGCCGGGTCGTGATTCC
>JAPLML010000175.1 GCA_026387055.1 Planctomycetota bacterium
ACCGTGCCACCCTCGACGAACAGGGCTTGCCACGAAATCTCGGCACACCCAGGATCGAAAGGCTGCATCACCATCCCCCGCGCGATTATCGGACTTTTGTTCAAGCGCCGCACGGCCGCTGGACGATGCTAAGGGAGGCCCGAAGCCTGTTTCGCGTGCGGACGGGACGGTAACCCGTGGTCTCCCCGCTACAGATCGACTCCGAAGGGATTTCGCGTGCTCCAGGTCGCCGCCAACCCGATTGACGCTTTTCTGGACTACCTGACCATCGAGTGCGGGCTGAGCGTCAACACGCTCCAGGCTTACCAACGGGACCTCCAGCGGTTCGCCGCCCACGTCCGCGCCAAGGACGCCGACGACTGGCCCGCGGTGCGCAGCGAGCAGGTCATCGAGTTCCTCGTGGCCGAGAAGGCCCGCGGGCTGGCGGTGCCGAGCGTCAGCCGGGCGCTCGTGGCCGTCCGCATGTTCTTCCGCTTCATGAGCGGCGAGGGACTCGTGCCGCGCGACGTCACCGAGCACCTCGAAAGCCCCCGCCTGTGGATGACGCTGCCCGAGGTCCTGGACCGCCGCGCCGTGGACCGCCTCCTGGCAGCGCCGTGCGCGGCGCACGACCGCTGGCCCCTGAGGGACAAGGCGATCCTCGAGATGCTCTACGCCACCGGCGCGCGGGCCAGCGAGGTGGCGGACCTGACGGTGCGGAGCGTGAACCGCGAGGTCGGCTACGTCCACTGCATCGGCAAGGGCCGCAAGGAGCGGATCGTGCCGGTCGGCCGCCGGGCCCTGGAGGCACTCGAGGCGTACCTGGCGACGGAGCGTTTGACGCTCGACCGCCGCGCCGACGAGCACCTGTTCCTCACCCACACGGGCCGGCGGATGGGCCGCGAGACGCTGTGGCGGCTGGTGAAGAAATACGTGATGCGGGCCGGCATCAGCCGGCGCGTCAGCCCGCACACGCTCAGGCACTCGTTCGCCACGCACCTCCTGGAAGGCGGCGCCGACCTGCGGGCCGTGCAGGAGATGCTCGGCCACGTGGACATCGGCACCACTCAGATCTATACCCACGTCGATCAGAACCGCCTGAAGGCGATCCACAAGAAGTACCATCCGCGGGCGTAGCGCCATGGCGATTGACGGCGCCGAATCCCGTCGGCGGCGATCAGCCGGCCGGCGGGTCCTCCTGCGACGTCTCGAAATCCATCGGCCGGTTCCGGGTCATGCGAACGGCCAGGGCCGCGCCGATGCCGACCGCCAGGCCGCCCAGGTGGGCCAGGCTCGAAACGTCGCCGAACCCGGATACCTGCTGCCAGGCGCCCAGGAACTCGGTCAACAGGAACAGCGCCAGCATGGCGATCGCCGGAAACTGGACCCAGCGAACCATCCAGAGGAAGAAACCGATCCGCGCCATCGGATAGGTGAGCGCGTAGTAGGCGAGGACGCCGCTGATCCCCGCGCTCGCCCCGATGCACGGCAGCGTGGCGCCCGGGGAAAACAAGCCATGGACGACGGCCCCCGCCAAGTGCGATCCCGCCAGCAGCAGGGCGAAGAAGAGCGGGCCGAGGCGGTCCTACACGTTGTCACCGAAGACGAGAAAGAAGTAGAGGTTCGAGAGAAGGTGGAGCACCCCGGCGTGCAGGAAGAACGAGGTCGCCAGCGTCAGACCGCCGTGGCGGCTCCAGAGCGCGGGGATGAAGCCCCACTGCTCGACGACCGGCTCCAGCGAGAAAGCCGTGGCCGCGAAGACCAGGACGAGCGCGGCCGCAATGCTCCACGTGATCCAGGGCCTGCCGCGGAGGGCCGGCTCGTCGCATTCCACGGGCAGCCCGAGGATGGCCGGCAGCCAGAGCCACCCTTCCGGCCAGCTTTCGGCCGGGGCGGCCGCCTCTTCCTCCCTCCGGGCCTGAAGCGCCAGGAGGGCCGCCTGCTCCCGCGCCTTCAGCGAGAGCGTCTCGGAAACATGGGCGGCATCGCGCGGCACCGCCCGCAACTCGCCGTGGTCGAACCAGATGGCGTTGCAGTACGTGCACACGTCGAGATCGAGCGCGTGGTCGCCGGCGCGGGCGGTCACCTGCGCCATGGCCGCATGGCAATGCGGACAATGCAGGAGGCGCTCCACGTCTTCATGCTTGGCATCGAGCCAGACGCGGTTCAGGAAGTTGCCGCGCGCCCCGGCCGTCCGCAGGACGGGACTCGCCACGTGGCGGCCCTCGCAGTCGGGGCAGACGTAGACGACCCCGGGCGGGGTCATACGCTTGACGAGCGACTCGCCGCATCGCGGGCAGGCGACCATGTTCCGTCCCCCCAGGGCCGGGTCCCATCCTACCTCAAACCCCAGAGGCTTCGATATTACAAAACCCGCCGGACTTTGGAACCGGCGTCTCCTTGACGGGGGGCCGGGGGGGTCTATAATCCGCGCCATCGATGCGGTTGTTCCGATCCCGCCGCGTTTGCTTCGAGCCCGCCGCGGAAGCGGCGGGAAACATCCATCGGGAGGATCTCCCGCCGCTCCCGCGGCGGGCTCGAGTCAGGCCCAGGGGCTCGCAC
>JAPLML010000413.1 GCA_026387055.1 Planctomycetota bacterium
CGAGTTCATGAGCTCGCCCAAAGCACCCCAAGCGACCAGGAGTTCGTGGGCTACGACGTCATGAGCTACGTGCTCGTCTACAAGGACGACGAGCGGCGGGGACGACCGTTCGAGACCTGGACGGGCAGCCTCGGCCAGGGACGATCTCCGGGGCAGGAAGTGGCATGACGCCCTGGCGGGCCACGTCGAACGACTGGTGATGCATCAGGCCGCGATGGGCGTCGGACGCCGGGAAGGATGAGAGACCGGCCGCGATGGCGTTGTTGCTCCTGGGTTCGACCTTGACGTTGTACGGCGGGTCGGTGTTACACAGGTGGACCTTGGCCCCATCCAGGAGGCGGTGGTTCCCCAGGATCCACGGGTCGCCGGGCTGCGTGATCAGCTCATCGGGCGGCGCCGGCACGGCATCGGGGTCCGTCAGGCCCTCGTCGCCGGAGGGCGCAAGGATCGCGCCCAGTTCCTCCGGGGCGAACCCGAGGAGCGAGAGGTCGAAGTCCATGCCCGCCAGGTCCTTGAATTCCAGTGGCAGAAGGTCGTAGTTCCACTCCGCCAGCGTCGCGGTCTGGCTGTCGGCGAACCTGTACGCCTTCACCTGGGCCAGCGTCAGCTCCGTGGCGACGTGCACCGGGACCTGCTTCAGGCCCAGTTTCTGAGCGGCCTTCCACCGCGTGTGGCCGACGATGATGACGCCCTCGGGGTCCACCACGATGGGTTGGCGGAACCCGAACTCCTGCAGGCTCTTCGCCACGGCTTCGACCGCCTGATCGTTCAGTTGGGGGTTCTGCTCATACGGCCGGATCGTCTCGATGCCTCGCAGTTCAACCTTCATGTTCGCCTCTTTCTCTTGACTTCGCACCTTGCATCGATCAGAATCCCGGCAACGCTGTATCATGCGGGACGGTCCCGCATGACTTTCGCAGTGGTCGGATGTCCCCCCGTCCGGCCACTGCTTTTTTCTGCGCCCGGGCCGGCCCCCGACCGCCCACGTTCGCCCCGGGGCAACGGGAATAACCAACTTGGGGTTGTCAACCAGAGAATCCGAGAGTTTGAAACGGTTGCTACTGCTCATCAACGGCAACCCGTGCCGCTGCTCGTGGCCGCCCACGAAGGAGAGAGCGCGGCGGCGCGGGCGGGCAGCGAGAAAAGGGCCGTGGTTGCTGGCCGAAACGCGAAAACCCCGCCGGCTCTCTCCTACGGGGTTCTCCGTTAACCAACTCGACCACGGATTCCGTGGAAAAAGTCTTGGCTCACCACTAACCTATCAGAATCCGCCGCCCGGTCTTCCGGTCATGGCTGATGCTGGCCATTCTCACCGCTCGTTTCTCCGCCTTAGCCTTAGCCTTCGCTTTCGCCGCCGTCTTGGATGCCGTAGCGTTTCATCTTCTTATACAGCGTCGTCCGATTGATCCCGAGGGCTCCGGCGGTGGCCTGCCGCTTGCCGTGAAAGACCTTCAGGGCGCGCAGGATGATCTGCTTCTCCGGCCCTTCGATCGCCTTCTTGAGGGGAATCACCTCCCCATTGCCATTGATTCCGTTGCCGTTCTCCACGGCCCGAATCTCTTCCGGAAGGTCCTCGACGGCGACCTGGGGGTTCCGGGTCAGAATGACGGCGCGCTCAATCACGTTTTCGAGCTGGCGGACGTTCCCCGGCCAATCGAACATCTGGAGCCGCCGCAGGGCGTCGGGCTTGAACCCGGCCACCCGCCGGCCGGTCCGCTCGCAGTGGCGCCGCAGAAAGTGCTCGGCCAGAACCGGGATGTCGCCGAGGCGCTCCCGCAGCGGCGAGAGGTTGATCGTCACCACGTTGACGCGGTAATACAGGTCCTGGCGGAACTTGCCCTGCTGGACCAGCGCGGCCAGGTCCTGGTTGGTGGCCAGGATGCACCGCACGTCGGCCCGCTGGGTCTTCGCGCCCCCCACGGGCTCGAACTCGAAATCCTGGAGGACGCGAAGCAGCTTGACCTGGAGGGCGGGCGTGGCCGTCGAGACCTCGTCGAGGAAGATGCTGCCGCCGTCGGCCTGCTTGAACTTGCCCGCCTTGTCGCTGACGGCCCCTGTGAACGCGCCGCGGACGTGGCCGAACAGTTCGCTCTCCAGCAAGGTCTCGGGCAGGGCCCCGCACGCGACCTCGACGAA
Source organism: Planctomycetota bacterium (assembly GCA_026387055.1). Taxonomy (GTDB): domain Bacteria; phylum Planctomycetota; class Phycisphaerae; order FEN-1346; family FEN-1346; genus JAPLML01. The sequence goes on from JAPLML010000413.1 coordinate 2,137, forward strand.
CGGCTTGTCGCGCCGGTTCGACCGCTGATGGATCGCGCGGGCAATCATGCTCTTGCCCGTGCCGCTCTCGCCCGTCATGAGGATCGTGGTCGGCGTGTCGGCCACGGCCTCGATGAGGTCAAACACCTTGAGCATCTTATAGTCCTGGCCGACAACGTTTTCGAGGCTGTACCGCTCGGCCAGCTGGCGCCGGAGCGACCGGTTCTCGGCCGTCAGCGCCTGCTGCCGGAGGGCACGCTCGACGACCAGCTTGATCTCGTCGTCGATGATCGGCTTGGTCATGTAGTCGAACGCGCCTCGCTTGATCGCCTCGACGGCGTTTTCGATGGTCCCGTACCCCGTGACCATGACGACGGCCGTCTCGGGATAGCGGTTGCGGATCATCTTGAGAAGCGCCAGGCCGTCGGTCTCGGGCATCGAGACGTCGGCAATGACCACCTGGAACTCGCCGGCCGCGAGCTGGGCCGAGGCCTCGGCGTAGTTGCGGGCCGTGGTCACGCCGTACCCCTCGAGGCGCAGGAACTCCGAGAGACTGGTCAGAATGAGTTCGTCGTCATCGACGACGAGTATTCGCGCGGTTGGCATAGGCCCCTCCTCGACGTGTTCGCATCGGCGTCTATGCGGAGTCTCCCGCCGCTCCCGCGGCGGGCTCGATGGTGCTTGCTACTTGCAGCCGCATGCCCCGGGCGCGAGGGGAATGCGCACGGCGAACACCGCGCCGCCCTGCGGCCGGTTCGATGCCGAAATCGTCCCCCCCTGCTTCTCCACCAGGTCCCGCGAAATCACCAACCCCAGCCCGGTGCCCTTGCCGTTCGCCTTGAGGCTGAAGAACGGCTCGAACAGGCGGGCGAGCGCCTCCGGCGGGATGCCCGGACCGGAATCGGCCACCTCGATCACGAGCGCATCGGCCTGACACCGGGCGGAGATGCCGACCCGGCCGCCCGATGGACTCGCCTCCACGGCATTCTTCGCCAGGTTCAAGACCACCTGGTAAAGGGTGCTGCTCTTGAGGGGCAACAGGGCGGCATCGCAATGGATGTCGATGGCCACGCCCCCCTTCTCGGCGGCCGGGGCCAACGCGTGAATGACCTCCGTGAGAGTCTCGCGAATGGGCATCGGGTCGCCAGTGCCGCTGGTGCTGCGCGAGAACGCCAGCAGGTCGCGGACGATCATGACCATGCGCATCAGGCCCTTGTGGGCCTCGGCCAGGTATTTCTCCACCCGCTCGCGGTCGGCTGCCGCATCGCCCTGGGTCGAGCCCGCCTCCGCCCGTCGGGCCAGGTTCACGAGACGGATGATGTCGTCGAGCGGGTTATTGATCTCGTGGGCCACCATGGCGGCCAGGCGCCCCACGCCGGCGAGCCGCTCGGATACCGCCAGCCGCCGCTCCATGTGCACTCGCTGGGTCACGTCCTCGACGATCAGGACCCCCCCCCCCACGCTCCGCCTGCCGCTCCTGAGGGGCGAGCACGACAGGTTCAGCCGCACAGGCTCGCGGCCGGGCCGCACCAGCCCGACCTCCTCGGCCAGCCAGGGCTTCTGCATGTTGACCACGTCGCGAAGGCCGACTTCCCAGTCCGGGTCGCTGCGCCCCAGGTCGGTCCGCCGGGCCGACTCCAGCACCGACCGGTCCTCCGGCCACAGGCGGTCGGCGGCAGCGTTGCGAAAACCGACGCGGAACTCGCGGTCGAAGACGATGATGCCCACGGGGGCCGACTCGAACAGATCCTCATTGAACGTCCGAAGGCGCTCAAGCTCGGCGGTCGCCCGGGTCAGCTCGGCCATAGCCTCGGCCATACGCCGGCCCATGTCCTGGCGGAACTCCGCGTGAAGCAGAGAGGTCTCCAGGGCCATCGCCACCACACTGCCAACCGCCTCCATCAGGGCCACATCGGCCTCGGGGAAGGCATCGCCGGCGGCCCAGTCGCCGAGGACCAGAAGGCCCTGGATGTCGGTCGGACCTGCTATCGGTATGACCGCCAGACCCTGCCAATCGGCGAAGGGGCTCGACCCAAGGGCCAGGGCTGGATCGAGAAGCACCAGCGGCCGATGGTCGCGAAGGACGGCAACCCGAACGGCGTCAAGCGCCAGGAGACGCGCCGGGTCCAGGCCCTCAGCTCTGCCAACTGCGGGACCAAGGCGGATGCTTCCGGTCGTGCCGTCGCGGGGGCAAACGGCACCGGTTGTACACCGAAACATACGCAGCGCATACTCCAGTGTCTGCCTCTGAAGGACATCGGGGTCTTTCAAGGAAGCCAGGCCGCCGGCGAGCTCCGCCAGAAGGCGGATCCCTCTGAGGTGCTCCGTCGAGACAGACTTGGCGCACGATGGCTGTTTCGCTTTTTCCACAATCCCCTCGGGTGACGTGAAGGCGACGAAGCCCCGGGTGCGACTATGTTGTAAAAATACAACATTTTTCCTCAAAGTCAAATCGGTCGGGCAAGTATTCGTGGGGGTAAAGCGGGCCCTACGCCCGACTTGAAAACGAGCCCACCACGCCACGGCGAGACTTCGAGAAGCTTGGCGGCTAAATGTACGTTTGCGCCATTTAGCCGCCCGGCTTGCCGGGCGCGTGTTGTCGTACCCACGAAACGCAATTGACGCGGCACTACAGGCATCCTATACTCGTCTGATGACCCTTTGGAGGGAATCCCTGTGAGTCCCAAGAAGGCTGCTCCGCCGCGAGTCGGCATCATCCTGGGAAGCGAATCCGATCTCGAGACCATGCGGCCGTGTGCCACCACGCTCGCCGAGTTCGGGATTCCCTACGAGCTTCGGGTCATCTCTGCTCACCGGACGCCCGACAAGGCCCATGAGTACGCCACGAGCGCCGCCGGACGGGGCTTGGCGGTGATCATCGCCGCGGCCGGGGGCGCCGCACACCTCGCAGGCGTCCTGGCCAGCCTGACCCCCCTGCCCGTCATCGGCGTGCCCATGCCCACGACCGGCCTCGGCGGGCTCGACAGCCTTCTTTCGACCGTCCAGATGCCCGGCGGCGTGCCGGTGGCCACGGTCGCCCTCGGCAAGGGCGGACCCGTCAATGCCGCGATCCTGGCCGCCCAGATCCTCGCGATGGCGGACCCCGCCCTTCGCGAGAAGATCGTGCAGTACAAGGTCCGCCTGGCGGAGCATGTCGCCATCGCCGACGAGAACGTGAGGGCCGGGCATGCCTGAGCAAACCGTCCGATGGGTCGGCGGCCTGGACGGTCGGATGGAGGTCATCGACCAGACGCTCCTGCCGGTCGAACTGCGCTTCATCCACTGCCGCACGGTCGAGCAAGTCCGGGAAGCCATCAAGGTGCTGCGCGTCCGCGGGGCGCCGGCCATCGGCGTCGCGGCGGCGATGGGTGTGGTGGTCGCCGTGCAGGACGCCTCGGACGACGAGCGCGAGGTGTTGGAGCGGGTGGGCCATGCCGCCGAGTGCCTTGCCACCAGCCGTCCGACCGCGGTCAACCTTTTCTGGGCCATCGACCGCATGAAACGCATTGCCCAGGAGTGCCGCGGCAAGGGCGGGCGGGCCATCAAGGAGGCGCTCCTGAAGGAGGCGAGGGCCATTCGAGATGAAGATGCCGCCATGGGCCGGCACATCGGCGATCACGGGCAGCACCTCGTCAAGGAAGGCTGCGGCGTCCTGACGCACTGCAACGCGGGGAGCCTCGCCACGGCCGAGTACGGGACGGCCCTCGCCCCGCTCTACCGCGCCCACGAGCTCGGGCGGCGCTTTCACGTCTACGCCGACGAGACGCGGCCGCTCCTGCAAGGGGCGCGCCTCACGATGTGGGAACTCCAGCAGGCGGGGATCGACTGCACGTTGATCTGCGACAACACGGCCGCCGTCGTCATGAGGGAGCGGAAGGTCAACCTGGCCCTCGTCGGCGCCGACCGCATCGCCGCCAACGGCGACACGGCCAACAAGATCGGCACCTACGGCGTGGCGGTCCTGGCGAAGCACCACGGCATCCCGTTTTACGTGGCGGCCCCGTCGAGCACGTTCGACCTTGCGATTGCCTCGGGCGACCAGATTCCGATCGAGGAGCGCGGCGCGGAGGAAGTGACGCACGGGTTCGGCCGCCAGACCGCCCCCGCCGGGGCCAAGGTCTACTGCCCCGCCTTCGACGTGACCCCGGCGGAGCTCATCGCCGGCATCATCACCGAACGCGGGCTGATCGAGAAACCCGACAAGAAGACCATCGCAAAGATGCTGAAGTAAGCCTTGAGCTGCGAGCTACGGCCTGGCTCGAAGCTCGCGGCTCGCGAGGCAAGCGCACTTCACCGATGTGGCGCGCGGCGGGTCTCCCGCCCCGCCGGGCTCAACGGTGTATTGACGGGCCCTGCCACCGGCGTTAGGATGATGCTCGATCAAGGCGCCGTTGGCGAGGAATCACTTATGACCGAACGCATCGAAGTCAACCCGAACATCCACTTCGGCAAGCCCTGCGTCGCGCGCACGCGGATTCCCGTCGTGGACGTCCTGGAACTGGTGGGCCAGGGGATCCCGTTTGACCAGATCATCCGGGATTGCTACCCGGACCTGGAAACAGAGGACATCCGGGCCTGCATCCGCTACGCCATTGAGGTCCTGGGCGCCGAGGACCTGCACATCGCGTTCACCCCGTGAGATTCCTCCTCGACCAGGACGTTTACGCGATCACTGCCCGACTGCTTCAGCAGTCGGGGCACGACGTCGCCACCGCCTCGGAACTGGGGTTATCTCGAGCAGCCGACTCCGAACTCCTGGTTATCGCCGCGCAGCAGGGCCGCATCCTGGTCACACGTGATCGCGATTACGGGGGACTTGTCTTCCTCCAGAACCTCGGCGCGGGCGTCATCTACCTTCGTGTTTCGCCTGCCACAGTCCAATCCCATCACACTGAACTCGAGAAGGTGCTTGCCGCCTATCCCGAGGACCAACTGCGCAAGGCTTTTGTAGTTGTCGAGGCCGGCCGCCATCGTTTCCGCAGGCTTCGCGGTTGAGGATGCTCAACTGCTGACCCGAAACGCCGCGTGCACGGCCGCGTGGCGGCCCTTGTGGGTGAGGACGTCGAGGGCGGTCTTGTAGTCCTCGAGCGGGAAGGTGTGCGTCAGCAGTTTGTCGCTCGGGAACCGGCCTTCGGCCATCAGCTCGTGGACGATCTCGTAGGTGTGGCGGCGCCGGCCCCGCCACTCCTCGAGGCCGCGGCCGTGGCTGCCCATGACGTTCAATTGTTTATATGGGATTGCGTCCCAATCCACCCAGCGCGGGTGGCCCATGCCGATGATCACCACGGTCCCCTGCGGACGGACAAGCCGCAGCGAGTCCTCGACGCTGTTGCGGTTCCCCACGGCGTCGTACACCAGGTCCACGCCGCCCAGAAGGATCTTCTTTCCGTACCTGCCCCGGACCGTCTTGATCTTGTACCTCTCGGCCAAACGGTCGTAGAGGTCCTTCGAGCGGAGGTCCTTCGAGTCCCAGACCTCGCCGGCCCCCAGGTGCAGGGCCAGCGTCTCCTGGAACGGATGGCGTGCGACGGCGAGGAGATAGCCCTTGAAGCCGCAGGCCCGCAGGAAGGCGATCACGCCCAAGCCGACCAGGCCGCCGCCCATCACGAGCACATCCTGGTCCGCCGGCCCGGGCGGGCGGCGTAAGACAGCGTGCACGCTCGCCGAGAGCGGGTCCACGAGGACCGCCTGATCGTCCGTCAGGCCATCGGGCACCGCCACCAGTTGCGACTTGTGAGCGACGAACGAATCGGCCCACGAGCCGCCCAGCTTCGCGGAGTGGCCGACCGAGATGCCGAGCCCCTCGCGCCCCTCGGCCACGTTCCAGCAGGCGTAGAACTGGCCCTCCCGGCACGACGGGCACGGCGGGAGGCCGCGGGCCGCACACGCCACGATCGGGTCGACGTTGACGCGCAGCCCCTCCGGCACGTCCTGGGCCGCCGGGCCGCGCTCGGTCACGAGGCCCACGCCCTCGTGCCCCAGAACGATCGGCTCGATGGCCAGGCCGCTCGTGAACACGTCGGGCGGGTCCTCCAGAAGGATGTTGCCGACGTCGCTGCCGCAGATCCCGCCGAGGCGCGGCCGGATGCGGACCCACTCCTCACCGGGCAACGGCTGCTCCGGGATATGGCGGAGGCGCAGCGAGGACAGCGCACCCCAATAGACGCTCTTTCGGAACCGGCCGAGGACCTTGCACGTGAACCATTTCGGCGAGCTGATGTGAAACGTGATGGCGCGCATCGTCGGCCCCGGGGCTCAGCGCGATCGCTGAACGAGCGAGGGCCATTCTAGGAGAGGCATCGGGCGGGTCAACCGGAATTCACCGGAGCGCGGAGTGCGGAGTGTGCAATGCGGAGTGAACGGTGAAGGCAACGCATTCACGCGGCGACCGTTATTTCGCCGCCCGGGGGCAATTGCCGCGCGGTGGGTCAGGAGACCCACCGCGCACGAGGTTAAGTGGCGTTGTAGTATCAGCGCGTTGCTCAACTAGCCGGGTGGCACGGTCACGCGCTGTTGCGTGGCCGTGCATGGTCACCAAGGCGAGCAAGCACGGTCACGCAACGGCGCCCGCCACGGCGGGCA
>JAPLML010000765.1 GCA_026387055.1 Planctomycetota bacterium
GGACAGGAAACAGCGGTTCACCGCGCTCCTGCACCATGTCTACGACTTCGAGCGGTTGCGGGCGGCGTACGCGGCACTCAACCCGCGGGCGTCGGCTGGCATCGACGGCGAGACCTGGGCGCACTACGGACAGGACTTGGAGGCCAACCTCCGAGACTTGTCTTGACGGCTGAAGCAGGGAGCGTACCGGGCGCAGCCCGTGCGGCGAGCGTACATCCCGAAGGCGGACGGGTCCGCTCGCGGACTCGGCGTTCCCGCGCTGGAAGACAAGCTCGTCCAGCGCGCCGTCGTCGAGGTTCTGAACGCCATCGCCGACACGGACTTCCTCGGCTTCTCCTACGGCTTCCGGCCTGGGCGTAGTCCCCACGATGCGTTGGATGCGCTCTCGACCGGTCTCCTGACGAAGAAGGTGAACTGGGTGCTCGATGCCGACATCCGGAGCTTCTTCGACACTCTGGAGCACGGATGGCTGGTGAAGTTCATCGAGCACCGTGTAGCGGACCGGCGCGTCGTGCGGCTCATCCAGAAGTGGTTGAACGCCGGCGTGCTGGAGGATGGGGAGCGAACATGGAGTGAGGTAGGCACGGTCCAAGGCGGGAGCATCAGTCCGCTCTTGGCCAATCTCTACCTGCACTATGTGTTCGACCTGTGGGTCCAGCGATGGAGGCAGACGCAGGCGACCGGCGACGTGATCGTCGTTCGGTTCGCCGATGACTTCGTCGTGGGATTCCAGTACCGCCACGAGGCCGAGCGGTTTCTGGCAGAGCTTCGGGAGCGGTTCGCCAAGTTCGGCCTCTCGCTGCACCCTGACAAGACGCGCCTCTTCGAGTTCGGGCCGTTCGCGGACCGCAACCGGCGGGGACGCGGCCAGGGCAAGCCGGACACGTTCAACTTCCTGGGCTTCACCCACATCTGTGGGAAGAAGCGAAGTGGGATGTTCACGGTGCTGCGGCAGACGGTCCGACAGCGGTTGCAGGCGAAGCTGCAGGCGGTGAAAGCCGAACTGCGGCGGCGCATGCACTTCCCCATCCCGGAGCAAGGGGCCTACTTGCGCTCGGTCGTCGCCGGACACGTGCGGTACTTCGGCGTGCCGATGAATGGCCAGGCCATCAGCCTCTTCCGGCGGGAAGTCGGGCGGTTGTGGCGGCAGGTTCTCCTGCGTCGCAGCCAGACCCACTGTCTCCCGTGGCGCCGGATGAAGCGGTACATCACCCGGTGGCTTCCGCCCGCTCGCATCTGTCATCCCTACCCGCTTGTCCGCCTCGGCGTTGTCACCCAAGGCAGGAGCCGGATGCGGTAATGCCGCATGTCCGGATCTGTGGAGGGGGTCATGGGCAATCATGATTCCTACTCCAACTTCTGCGTGTGAGGTTCGCCGTGATTGCCTTGCCTGTCTATCCGGCTCCCGGAAGTCGGGGGACGCCGAAGAGGAGCGTCGCGTCGCCGCCGAACCATGGAGTGCGCAGGGGGCGAAACCGGAGAAGCCACGGGACCAGCCGCTGATTGCCGACACGGGAAAAATACGGCTCCATCCAGGCAAGCGATCCGCCATTCAGCTCGCCCACCCAGTCCTGCTGGACTCCAGCCGCTCGCTCGAAGAAGGCGGAATCGTCAAGGCTGTCGATGACCCGGCCGGCAAGCCGGTGGATTGCCCCCCCACTTTCGCCGTACAGGTCGATCCCGTTCTGCGCGGCGACCTCACCGATCAACACGAGCGGCATGAGGGCGAAGTTGTGATAGTACCGAGCCTTGCTCCGGCGCGCCAGCTCCAGCGGCAAGGTCCCGTCCGCCTGGATCTGCGAGATGCCGAGCCGGTAGCGCTCGATCCCCCAGGTGAACAGCCCCTTGTCGTTGACCGCCACCCCGGCCAGGATCGAGGCCTGCCCCGCCCAGTAGGCCTGGTTGTTGAGGACATCGGAGCCCGTCCGCGCCGAATAGTAGGAGGTCACCTCGATCGCGAGCTGCCGGATCCACGTCTCGACCCGCCGGCCCTTGGTCCCCTCCAGCCCTTCGGCGTCCCGCACCTTCAGGTAGGAGGCGGCGATCGACGAGAGCGCCCAGGTCCGCACCTGGGCCCCCTGCGGGTTGATCCGGCCGAGGA
>JAPLML010000576.1 GCA_026387055.1 Planctomycetota bacterium
CTCGATGTCCCCTTGGGCGGCCAGGGCGCGGGCCATCGACAGGTGAAGCTCCGGATAGTCCTCTTCCCACTCGGCGGCCTGGCGCCACACGCGGATGGCCTCTTCATGCCGGCCCTGCTTGACGAGCACGAGACCCCACTGGTAGGCGATCTCGGCCGACTCGGCGTGGAGGTCGGCGGCTTCCTCGTACAGCTTGGCGGCCTCTTCGAACTGGCCCAGGTTGCCGTAGGTGCCGATCAACTGGGCCAGGACGGCCTCGTCGTCGGGGGCGAGGCGGCGGGCATGCTGAAGGTAGCCGAGCGCCTCGCGGTCGTCGGCCCGCAGCCACGAGACGAACGCCAGGCCGAACCAGGCATCGACGCTCGTGCGGTCCAGATCGACGGCCCGCAGCAATTCCTTCTCGGCCTCGTCCACGCGATTGAGGTACGCCAGGCACCGCCCGGCCAGGGCGTGGGCCGCGGCCGACTCGGCCTCGATCTCGAGGGCCTTGCGGCAGGCGGCGAGGGCGTCTTCGTACGCCCCCTCCTCCAGCAGCCGATCGGCTTCCTCGAGGTAATCTTCCGGGTCCTGCCAGTCGGGCATCGTGAGTCATCCCTCAAGGGCGAGGCGCCCTTTGCCTGCTTCCCATGTGCCACGGGTTGCTTGTCAACCCGTGGTCATTGTGGCCGTCTTTCCATCCTGCGTAATATGTAGGCCGGGGCGCAGCCCCGGCACGCCGTTGCTTCTTCCCATGTGCCACGGGTTGCTTGTCAACCCGTGGTTATTGTGGCCGTACTTCCATCCTGCGTAATATGTAGGCCGGGGCACAATCCTGCGTAATTTTTAGGCCGGGGCGCAGCCCCGGCACGTCGTTGCGTGCGAACCCCGGCACGCCGTTGCGTGTGAACCACGACGCCGGGGCTTCGCCCCGGCCTACAGGCTGACAACAATAAGAAAAGAGGACCATTGTCATCACGGGTTGGCAAGCAACCCGTGGCACGCGAAAGGCTTCCGCCCTCCCCCTACGGCCGCGAGAATGTCTCCGGGGCGACCTGGGCGTCGAACGCCAGACGCTTCACGCGCACGGTGTACATCGCCGGCCCCGTGGCCTTCCCCGATTCGCTGATGGGGACGAATCGCCACAGCCGGCTCAGGGCCAGGCCCCCCAGGTCCCACCACTCCACCATTTCCACCCGCATCGGCCGGTCGACGAAAGGCAGTTCCGGCCACTGGATAAGCACGTTGTCCACGCGGTGCGTGTCCTTGCGGACCTCGACGACCATCCGGTCGTCCTGCCCGAAGTCCGTCGCACCGGGGTACGTGACCAGCAGCCGCTGCCAGACGCGGGCCTCACCCGGCCCGAGCCGCAGGCCCACGTAGGCGACCTTGCGCCCCGCCGCCGTGAGGCCGAAAGGCATCGGCAGGAGCTCCCGCGCGAGGCGAACGTCGCCGACCGCCTGCGCCTTGGCCGTGAGGTCCTCGGTTTCCTTGCCGTCCACGAACACGCGCACGGACGCGCCGTCGGCCAGCGCCACCTGGCGCTCGGCTGGACGCTCGGTGCGGACCTTGCCCGCCCACGGGTCGAGGAGCCAGACTCTGTCGGTCGCGGTGTCGCCGAGGGGCGAATGCTCGGTCCAGGTGACCTCGGCCCGCAGGGTCGCGTGGTCCACCCACCGATACGTGGACCCGTGGGCCCAGAGGGTGTCGAGGAGGACGGTCCGCGCCTGTTCGTCGCCGATCGCGCCGAGGCGCCAGTTGACGAGGTCGAGGCGCGAGCATCCCGCGGCCGCCGCGGCCAGGACCAGCAAGGCTATCCCAATGCCGCGTGCCACGGCCCTCCTGGATTTCCTGCTCGACGCCGTTCGCGCCGCCACCGGCGGAGACCACCTGTCCGATGACGTGACGCTGGTCGCGCTGGAGGTGGAATCGGCGACTGGCGCGTAAGCATCGTTTAGCCGTCGCCGGTACGGCGACGCGATGGAGAAGCGGTCCCGTATCTCCGTCGCCGTACCGGCGACGGCTAAACGATGCGACGGGCTCGCTCCCGCGCGCGGAACCATTTTCTCAAACGCGTATGGCATGAAGGCTGGCCCAAGCGTGTGGGACCCATTATACTGAACGGCGGCCCGTTCACAAGGCGGCTTCCCCGCACGCTGTGATGCTTCAGTTTTCGGGGGTGGCACGGCCACGCGCGTCTGCGTGGCCGTGCATCTTGGCCGAACGGAAGACACGGCCACGCAACGGCGCGTGGCCGTGCCACCCGGCAAGGGAGCTGCCCGCCCCTGCAACTGATCCATTGCCGCACGTACCCGGTGAGACGACGTGCTCAGGAGCGATTATTGGTACCGGTTTCCGTGGCTGCTCCTCGCGGCGGCCCTGGCCTTGGCGGGCCTGGGCATCGCGGGCATCTACGCCGCCACGTGCGGCGGGGCGGACGCCGCGCCGTTCTGGGAGACGCTGGCCGCGAAGCAGCTCCTGTGGCTGGCGGCGTCGCTGGTGGTTTTCGCGGCTGCCCTGGTCCCCAGCTATACGCGCCTGGCGCACTGGAGTTACTTTCTCTACGGCGTCAGCCTGCTGGGCCTGATCGTGCTGGCGATCATGAGGAACCTGCACGCCGAGATTCCCGGCTTCATCTACCCCATCAACCACGCCTACTCCTGGATTCGGATCCCGGGAACGGACCAGAACGTGCAGCCGTCGGAGCTGATGAAGATCGCCTTCATCATGTCGCTCGCGTACTACCTGCGTTACCGCAAGAACTACCGCACCTTCACGGGCCTGCTGGTGCCGTTCCTGATGGCCCTGGTGCCGACGGGCCTGGTCCTGTACCAGCCGGACCTGGGCACCGCCATGATGTTCCTGCCGGTGCTCTTTCTGATGCTGTTTGCGGCGGGGGCCCGCGGCAAACACCTGCTGGCGATCATGCTGATGGGCCTGGCGATGGTGCCCGTCTTCTACTCCTCGATGCGGGGCTACCAGCGGATGCGGATCGACTCGTGGCTCCTGCACGGCTGCGCGGAGCGGTTGCACTTCGCGCTCGCCCAGCCCCCCCCCGAGGGCGGCGAGGCGGACAAGGAGCAGGATAACGGGGCCAGGCCCGTCGCCCCGCGGCGGGCGCACCTCTCGGATGAGCGGAAGGCCGACCTCGTGCGCGAGATCACCGGCATGTGGCGGTTCCGCGCGTGGCGGATGGCCACGGCCGTCTCGTGGGGGAAAGACAAGGCGGAGTTCGTCGAGGCCCGCCAGCGCCTGTTCGGGGCCCTCGACGGAGGGCCGGGCCCCGCGAGTTTCGACGCCCTGCGGTTCTTCTTCGGCTCGCTCCTGGACGATCCCGGCCACCAGGAGTTCCAGGCGAAGATCGCCGTCGGTTCCGGCGGCTTCGCGGGGCGAGGGTGGCTCGAAGGCACGCAGACCCGCTACGGCCTGCTGCCGGAGGCCCACACGGACTTCCTCTTCCCGACGCTCGCCGAACAGTTCGGCTTCGTCGGCGCCGCCGCCGTCGTCCTCCTGTACGCCTTCCTGTGCCTCCTGGGGATCGACGTCAGCTTCTCGACCACCGAGCCGTACGGAAAGCTCCTCGTGGTGGGCGTGGTGGCGCTGGTGGCGGCCCAGAGCTTCCTCAATATCTCGATGAGCATCGGCATGATGCCGATCACGGGGATACCGCTGCCGCTGATGTCCTATGGCGGGTCGAGCCTCGTCAGCTCCTTCCTGGCGCTGGGCCTCTTGTGCAACGTGGCCGTCCGCCGCCTCTACCTCATCGCCCCGCGGCCGTTCGAGTGGCGCGAGTAGGCGGCAACACGGCCCTGCGCGGCGTCTTGTGGACGATCTCACGAGCATAGCGGCGGGGCCTTCCGAATGGGCTTGGCCTCATTCCTTTGTCATGTGCCACGGGTTGCTTGCCAACCCGTGGTTGTCGTCTTTCCTCCGTATTGCGTAAAGCAATAAGGAAAGAGGACCGCTGCCACCACGGGTTGACAAGCAACCCGTGGCAAGTGAACGGCGGGTCCAATAGCCTTGAGTTGGCGCCCGCCCGCCGGTACTATCGTCTGCACGGGACGGCCGGCACGCGTGGAGGCGTCATGGAAAAGGCGGACGTCGAACAGCGGCTCAAGCACTTCGGCGAAACCTACCGGCGCATCTCCGAAGAGGTCCAACGCGTCATCGTCGGCCACGGCGAGGTGCTGGAGGGCGTGCTGCTGTGCCTCCTGACCGAAGGCCACGCCATCCTCGAGGGCGTGCCCGGCATCGGCAAGACCCTCCTCGTGCGGACGCTGGCCGACGTGCTCGACCTCAAGTTCAGCCGCATCCAGTTCACCCCCGACCTCATGCCCGCCGACATCACCGGCACGAACGTCATCATCGAGCTTCCCGACGGCCGGCGCGACTGGGAGTTCCGGCCCGGCCCCATCTTCGGCAACCTCATCCTGGCCGACGAGATCAACCGGGCCACGCCCAAGACCCAGTCGGCCATGCTCGAGGCGATGCAGGAGCGCGGCGTGACGGTGGCCGGCATCACGCACCGGCTGGCGGAGCCGTTCTTCGTCCTGGCGACGCAGAACCCGCTGGAGATGGAGGGCACGTACCCGCTGCCGGAGGCCCAGCTCGACCGCTTCGCCCTGAAACTGCTGATGCGGATGCCCGAGCGCCAGGAGATCAGCGAGATCGTCGCGCGGACGACCGGCTCGCGGCCGCCGCCCCCCTCCCGCGTGGCCGACGCGGCGGCCCTGGTGGTCATGCGCGACCTGGCCCGCGCCGTGCCCGTGGCCTCGCACGTGATGGACTATGCGAGCGCCCTCATCCTGGCAACCCATCCCGAGCATCCGGCGGCCGCGCCGATGGTCAAGAAGTACGTCCGCTACGGCGCCAGCCCGCGCGGGGCCCAGGCGATGATCCTCGGCGGCAAGGTCCTGGCGCTGGTCGACGGCCGGTTCAACGTGGCCTTCGACGACGTCCGCCAGATGGCCCTCCCCGCCCTCCGGCACCGTCTGATCCTGAACTTCGAGGGCGAGGCCGCCGGGGTCAAGGCCGACGACGTGGTGGCGGACGCGCTCAAGCACGTGCCCGAACCCAGGGAGTAGCTTTTTCCAAGAACCTCTTACCGCAGAGACCGCCCGCCGCGGCGGGCGTTCTC
>JAPLML010000373.1 GCA_026387055.1 Planctomycetota bacterium
CTCGGGGCGCGGCATCGGCAGGCGCCGGCGGTACGCGGCCACGCGCGTGGCGGCGAAGAGGGACACCGCCAGGCCGACGAGGAGGAAGGTCCCGCCGATTTTCAGGAAACGCAGGTGGCCGAAGTGATCCTGGCGCAGCGCCAGGTCGCGCTGCCGGACCTCCTCGCGGAGCGCGTCGCGGGTTCTCGCGTCCGGCGCCTTGAGGAGCGCGGCCCGGAGGTCCGCGAGCTCCTCGTTCTTGGCGAGGTTGAGCGCCTGGCGCCGGACGTGCTCTGTCGCCAGGGCCCCGATCACGATGAGGCAGAACAGGCCCGCGACGATTGCGCTTCCGACGGACGCCTGGCAGCGGGCCCGGGCGATCTCGGCCTCCCGCGGATTGGGAGTGGCGGAGGTCATGGTTGGGGCGGCGCCCCCCCGCGCTTCTTGAGCCGCTCGCGCTCGACCGGGCAATAGGCGAAGCACCGCCCGCACGAGACGCACGCAGCCGGGTCGGCCTCGTAGTTGTCCCGCCGCCGGCGGATCGACAGATGGACAAGTTTAACGAGAATGACGAGGCCCACCCACAGGCCGAACAGGGCGCCGCCCCGCACGAGTTTCCGCTCGATGGCGCCGGCGTCGGCGTCCAGCGTCTCGCGGCTCGCGCCGGAGGCGTAGAAGGCGTCGGTCATGTCCACCGTGCCCTCGACCTTGCCCGCCTCCTCCAGGCGCACGCGATCGGCCAGCCGCACGGTGACATGCATTCGCGCGAAAGGCCGGCCAAGCTGCCACCCGAGGGCGCCGCCCGCCAGAAGCACGACCGGCGCGAGGCTCAGGAGGATCGCGAGGCGCCGCCGGTCGATCGGGAGGCTGCCGTGCGGCGGCTCGACGGTCGGTTGGCGGATCGCGCCGAACGGGCAGGCGTCCTCGCACAGCCGGCACCGGATGCACTCGTCGGGCGTGATGGTCGTGCGCCACATTGCGGCCCGCGCCAGGAGCTTCAGGATCGCGCCGTACGGGCAGAGCCATCGGCAGTACGGCCGCCCGATGAACATGCCCGCCACCAAAAAACACCCGCCGAGGATCAGCATGGCCGTGCTGCCGCCGAAGGCGTCGACCGCCGCGCCGGGCCGCGCGAGCGGCAGCAGCCGGAAGATCGAGACGAACGGATCGTACTCGCAGATGATGAACGCTGCGCCCGTGGCCGCAAAGAGCACGCCCGCGCCCAGGTACACGTACGCGAGGAGCCCCAGCGTGTGTTCGAGCCACGCCGGCACCTTCAGCGGACGCACCACGACGATGTCCTGAAGCGCCCCGAGCGGGCAGACGCCCGCGCAGAACGTCCGGCCCACGAAGAGCGCGAAGACCAGCGGCAGAAGGAAGAACGCCGCCACCGACAGGGGGACGGCGTAGCCCGGGTCGGCCAGGGCCATCGCCACGTTCTGGATCGAGCCGACCGCGCAGACGCACCCGCCGCGCCACAGGCCGAAGTACGCGAGCGACGCCGCCATCACCGACCAGAGCCAGCGGCGCGACCGCACGCGGATCGCCAGCACCGAGGCGGCGATCAGCATCGCCGCCAGCACCGGCACGTCGAGCCACTCGCAGGCCGCGGCGCCGGGCGAGGGCGTGGTGGCGTCACGAGCGCCGCCCCCAGGACCGCCGCGATGATCAGGGCGCGCTTCACGTCTGGCGGTCCTCGCCCTTCAGCAGGTAGGGGTGCCCGGCCGGGACGCGCCGCCACGCCTGGGCCGGGCAGGCGATGGCAATGGCGCACTCGTTGCAGTTCACGCACCGGTTGTGCCGCGTCTGGAGGAAGAGCGACCCGTTGCCGAAGTTGCCGCACCCTTTGACGCACTTGCCGCACCCAATGCACAGATCTTCATCAATGGTGTACTCGAAGTGCGGGCCCTCGACCCACTTCCGGTTGATCGCCTGGGTGGGGCAGAGCTGGCTTTCGGCCGCCGGCTCCTCGATGGCCGAGTCGGGCTCGAAGTGCGGCGGGAAGTAGCCGAAGCACAGGTCGCAGTAGCCGCACAGGGCGAAGGCGTGCACGACCTTGACGGCCGACGGCCTGAGGACGCACTTCGTCGCGCAGTTACCGCACTGGATGCACTTTTCGGGGTCGAGCTGCCAGACGTAGCGGTCCTTGCCGGCGCGCGTGGCCAGCAGGGCGGCCGTGCCGCCCACGCCCAGGAGGCCCGTGGCGAGGGCGCCCTTGCGGATCAGGTCGCGGCGTTTGACTTTCGCGTTTTCCGGTTCGCTCATGGTACGCCTGCTGTTGTGGCACAGCCGCCCACGGCTGTGCACTGCGCGGCGGGCTGTCTTGCCCGCCGCGAGCCTGCTTGCCCTCTCGCGCGGTGGGCAAGACTGCCCACCGCGCTGGCCCCATCTCGGATCGCTCAGTAGGGCGCCTTACGCGCCAGCGTGGCGGCGGGAAGCCCGCACGTCGGCATGGCCGTGCACCCCCGGCAGACGCCGCGGCTGGTGCACGCTTCGTCGGGGCTCAGCGGGCCGCGCGCGCCGGCGGCCAGGCGGCCGCCCAGAAGGCCGAGCAGCGCAAGGAGCGGCCAGCGCAGGGCGCCCCGCAGGAACTCGCGGCGACGGTTGTCCCTGCCCTGCGGGTTCTCGTGCTCCGTGCCTTCGGCCATCGCTTACGCTCCCTTGCTCGACTTCGCCACCTTACCCTGTGCGCGGTAGGTCTCCTGACCCACCGCGCAGAAACCACCCCGCAGCGGCCAGAAACGCACGCCCGCGGCGGGTCAGGAGACCCGCCGCGCCAAGGGGCGCTCCAGCGTCACGCCTTCTTCCGCACAAACATCCTTACCGCCCGCTCTCGCGGATCGAGGACCAGGATGCGGCCGGCCGCGTCTACCGCCAGGTCCAGGCCGGCCGTCCCCTCGGCGAAGGCTGACGGCGGCGCGACGACGCTCGCGAGCATTCCCGACGGCCGGTACACCTTGACGCGCGCGAGGCCCTTCTCGCTCGTGACCAGCGAGCCGTCGGCCATCAGGGCGATGTGGACCGGGTTGCAGCAGCCGCAGAACCCCTCGATCCTCGGCGACGCCTTGCCCCACGCGCGCTCGAACTGTCCGTCATACGTATAACATTCCACGCGCCGCATGCCGGGGTTGACGATCCACAGGGCGGCGTCCGGCCCCAGGGCCACGTCGAAGTACGGGCTGGGGATCAGGAAGCCGCCCGCGCCCTTCTCGTCGACCTTTCCGGCGATCCGCGTCACCACCCGGCCCGACGGATCGTACCGGAGGACGCAGCGCCCGCCGGCGTCGGCCGCGAAGACGTCCTTCTCCCCGGCGGCGATGCTCGTCAGGTACGCCTTCTCGCCCAGCGGTTCCCACGCGGCCAGGCGCTTGCCCGCGGCGTCGAACGTCTCCACGCGGTCCTTCGCGGCGACGAAGATCGTGCCGCCGGGTCCGACCGCGATGGCCTGCGGCGGACGCGGAGCCACGAACTCGGCGACGGCCTTGCCGGCGCCGTCGAACGCGCGGACGAGCGTGTCGCCCGCCACCAGGACGCGGCCATCGGCGGCAACCGCGATGCCTCGCGGCTCCTGCATGCCGGTGGCGACGCGCGCGGACTGTTCGTAATGGACGAGGCCCGGGTCGACCTTCCGCAGTTCCGTCAGGTCGTACTGGAACTCCGGCCCGAGCTGGTTCGACTTCTGTCTTTCGGCGGGCGTGGCCACCGCCTACTCCTTCCTCATGTCGAGGCACTTCATCTGCTTCAGGTCCCGCACGAGCAGCCTGCCGCTGACGAGGGCCATGGGGGCCCACGTCTCGTGACCGCCGAGGACCTTGGCCTTCGCGAGGGGCTTGTACGCGTCGCCCGCGGCCTCGGCCATCACGAGCAGGCCGTCATCGTTCATCACGAGAAGGCACCCGTCGGCGACGAGGTACGGGCCAAGGCCGAACTTGGCGCCCTTGCCGCTCCGCCAGGCGTGCTTGCCCTCGAGGTCCATGCAGGCCAGCTGCTCGCCGAAGGACCCCGCCTCCTTCGGCAGGACGGCGTAGATCCGCCCCTTATAGAACACGGGCGTCTGCTGCTCGGAGCCGAACTCTTTGGATTTCGTGAGGCGCCAGACCGTTTCGCTCGCGAGCTTCCCGCCCTCTTCCTTGAGGCGGATCATCATCGCGCCGCCGCCGTACCCGCCCGAGAGGAGCACGTGGCCGTTGCCGATGATCACCGGGCTGGGGACGTTGGCGAAGGGCACCTGCCAGTCGGTCCGCTCCCAGAGGACGTCGCCGGCCTTGACGTCGCCGGCGTCTTCGGCGGCCACGGCCGTGACGCCGCCGCTGGCGCAATACAGGTACATCCGGCGCCCCTTGAACTCCATCGGCATGACCGAGGAGTGGGTCATCTTCCAGCCGCGCGGGTTGGGGGTCTTCCAGAGGACCTTGCCCGTCTCGCAGTCGACGCCCATGAGGAGGACTTCCTTGCCCGCCGGGGCCAGGATTGCCCGGTCGCGGTCCACCAGAGGGCACTGGCTGGCGTACCATTTCGGCCAGGTCGTGCGGTACTCGCGCGCGAGGTCGATCCCCCAGCGGAAGTTGCCCGTCGTCGCATCGACGCACATGACGTGGCACTTGGGGCCGAAGGTAACCACGTACTTCTCGGTCACCGCCGGGACGGTCCGCGACATGCCGTGATCGCTGTCGATGGGGATCTCGTACCAGCGGCGCCACATTTCCTTGCCGTCGGCGAGCGACAGGCACCGCAGGGCGTCGGCCTGCTTGGCTTCGTCGTAGTCGAGGAGGTAGACGCGCCCGCCCATCACGGCCGGCGCCGCGTAGCCGAGGCCCACCGGGACCGACCAGAGGACCTTGGGTCCGCCGGGCGGCCACTGCCGGGCCAGGGGAACGTCGTCGGGGGCCACGCCGTCGCGGTTCTCGCCGCGGAAGCCCGGCCAGGTGCCGAAAAGGTCCGCGGCAGGCTTGCCATCGGAGGCGGCGAACTGGCCGGGGAACTTGGTCTCGAAGAGGGCCGCGCCCCCCTTCGCCGCCCGCTCGGACCGCTCCTTGACGTTCCACGCCGGGTCGCACGAGAGCCAGACTGTGAGCGAGGCCGCACACGCGACCGCCAGCAGCACCGGGATGGCCAGCCACAACAAGTGCATCGCCTATCCCCGCAAAAAGGGGCCAGACCCGCTCTTTCCAGGGTCTGACCCCGGCAACCGAC
>JAPLML010000126.1 GCA_026387055.1 Planctomycetota bacterium
GGGCAAGCCGGCGAGTTCGAGCTTCGACTATTCCGGCCCCTTCGCGGAGACCGTGCTCATGGGGAACCTGGCGATCCGGTATCCCAACCGGGAACTGCTGTGGGACGGGGAGAAAATGGAAGTGACCAACGACAAGGAGGCCAACGCGTATGTCCGGCGGCAGTACCGCCAAGGCTGGACGTTATGAACCGAAGAGCGTTTACCCGCCTTCTGGCGGCAGGACTGGTGGCCGGGGCCGTCGGGTGCGAGAAAGCCCTCCGGGCCGGCGGCGCGGCCGACGCCTGGAATCCAGACCGACCCCTCATGAGGCTCGGCGAAAAACTGAAGGTCCAACCTGTCTTCATGTATGCGACCTACCAGAAACGCCCCAAGACCTCCTGGAAGTCCTGGAGCGGCATCAACACGAAGCAGGCCGCCCGAGAGGAGGCGGCGAGGATTTCCAGGGAGCTCGAGACGTTGGCGGCCGGCGTCGATTTCCCGCTTGAGATCCTCCCGTTGGCGACGGTCACCAGTCAGGCCGAGGCCCGTAAGGTCCACGAGAACGACTACGACGCGGTCCTCGTCTACCCGGCGACAGGCGCCGGGGACGTGCTCACCGCCTGCTTTCCCGTGAAGCCCGATAAAGATGCGGTGGTGTTCGTGCGGCACCGATCGGGGCCCGTTTATTACTGGTACGAAGCCATCGGGACCCGCTGGCTGAAGAAGGGCACCGACGAGGAGGCGTCGCAGAACACCGCGCAGAACCACGGCGGCGCGACGGTCGAGGACGTGGTCGTCGACGATTACCGCGAGGTGGCCTGGCGCCTCCGCGGGCTTTACGGACTCAAGAACTTTATCGGGCAGCGGATTGTGGCGCTGGGCGGGGCGGGGGGGAAGTACGCTCCCGATGCCCCGAAGGTCGCTCGGGAGAAGTACGGGCTGGAGATTGTCGAAGTCGGCTACGACGACCTGGCCAGACGAATCAAGGATGCCCGGGCCAATCCGCCCCTTGTGGCCCAGGCCGAGAAGTGGACCGAGCGGTATCTCGGACTGCCCGGGACGAAGCTCGCCACGAAGAAGGAGTTCGTGGCCGGCGCGTTCTTGCTGTACGTCATCTTCAGGGACTGGATGCGGGAGCATCGCGCCTCGGCCTTCACCATCGGCCAGTGTATGAACACGGTGATGCCGATGGCCGACACCACGGCCTGCCTCACCCTGAGTTGGCTGAACGACGAAGGGTGGGCCGCGTTCTGCGAATCGGATTTCGTCATCATTCCCTGTGGAATCCTGCTGCGGTACGTCTCGGGCAAGCCGGTGTTCCTGCATAACTCCACGTTCCCGCACCAGGGGCTGGTCACGTGTGCGCACTGCACCGCGCCCCGTCGCATGGACGGAAAGAAGTACGAGCCGGCCGACATCCTCACGCATTACGAGTCGGACTTCGGCGCCGCCCCCAAGGTGGCGATGACCGTGGGGCAGCAGGTCACGTTTATCGATCCGGAATATGCCGGCGGGCGGTGGGTCGGATTCCGAGGCCTCATCAAGGCCAACCCGTTCCACGAAATCTGCCGCACGCAGCAGGACGTGGAGATCCAGGGCCGCTGGAAGAAGCTTCTCGGCGAGGCCCGCGACTCCCACTGGATGATGGCCTACGGCGATTACCTCAAGGAGATCGGCTACGCCGCGCGCAAGATCGGCATTCGTTGGGTCGATCTCTCGGAAACTTAAGGAGGCTGCCGACGTGGCGGACCTGGCGAAAGGTCCTGGAGGCAGGAAGCCATGAACAAGTCAGGGATTGCCCCCGGAATTCCGGGGGAACCGAGTCTGTGGGAACGCTGGCGAACCAAGGTGATGGTTCTCGCGTCGGGAGCTTTACTGATGATCGCCATTCCAGCCGGTGCGGGAGAAGCCGTTACGCCGGACGAACTGGGGCAGAAAGGCGAATGGGTCAAGCGGAACCTGGCGTCTCAGCAAGAGGGTGGATCCCTTCCCTTCTCCTTCACGTATGGCGGACAACCGTCGGCCGCCCGGCTGCCTTCGTGGGAGAAGAGGGTCAAGGACGCCAAACTCGACGACCGGCGTACGGAGCATGTGCTCACGTGGACGGATCCCCAATCCGGCCTGGTGGTTCGCTGCCGGGCGGTGGAGTACCATGACTTTCCCACCGTGGAGTGGACCCTTCATCTCAAGAACACCGGGGCGAAAGAGACCCCAATCATCTCGAATATTCAGGCGCTGGACATCAAACTCAGCCGGAGGCTCGGGCAAGAGTTCGTCTTGCACCATCACACCGGAGACAACTGCTCGGCGAGGAGTTATGAACCGCACGAGACTCGCCTGGACGCCAAGTCCAAGCAGGGCTTTGCCCCTGCGGGCGGCCGGCCGACCAACGGAGCGTATCCCTACTTCAACATCGCGTATGACGGCGGGGGCGTGATCGCGGTGATTGGCTGGCCCGGGCAATGGGCGGCCCGCTTTGAGCGCGATGAGGCCGTCGCCCTGAACGTGGCCGCCGGCCAGGAACGGACCCACTTCAAACTGCTTCCGGGCGAGGAAGTGCGCTCGCCGCTTGTGGTGCTCCAGTTTTGGAAAGGGGACCGCGTCCGGTCGCAGAACATCTGGCGGCGTTGGATGATTGCGCACAACATCCCCCGCCCCGCCGGAAAACTCCCCCCCCCATTCACCTCCGCCTGCATGGGACTGCACCAGTCCGAATCCAGCGAGATCGGGTACATCGGCGCCTACCTGAAGGGCGGCGTCAAACTGGACTACTGGTGGATGGACGCCGGCTGGTATCCCTGCCAGAACTGGCCGGAGACCGGCACCTGGGAACCCGACCCCAAGCGATTCCCCCGGGGCATCAGGGTCGTGTCGGACTACGCCCACGCCAAGGGTATGAAGCTGGTCCTCTGGTTCGAGCCGGAGCGGGTCCACCCCGGGACCTGGCTTCACAAGACCCATCCGGAATGGCTGCTCGGAGGACAACTGCTGAATCTGGGCAACCCCGAGGCCCGCTCGTGGCTCACCGATCATGTGGACAAGTTCCTGACGGCGCAGGGCATCGACCTGTATCGCCAGGACTTCAACATGGACCCGCTCGGCCATTGGCGCGCCAACGACGCCCCCGACCGCCAGGGAATTACGGAGATCCGCCACGTGGAGGGCTACCTGGCCTACTGGGACGAGTTGCGGCGGCGGCACCCGGATATGCTCATCGACAGTTGCGCTTCCGGCGGCCGTCGCAACGACCTGGAGACGCTGCGCCGGGCCGTGCCGCTCTTGCGGAGCGACTACCAGGGGCCGGCGAACCCCGGGGCCGCCGAGATGCTCGTCGGCAACCAGGGCCACACCTATGGGCTGTCCTTCTGGGTGCCCTACTGCGGCACCGGCGTCTACTATGACGACGTCTACGCGGTCCGCAGCCACCTGACGCCCGCCTTCGGCATCGGTTACCCGGCCGGTGCGGCCAAGGTGGATTGGGCGAGTTTCCGCCGCCGAATCGAGGACTGGAAGAAGGTGGCCGACTTCTTCTACGGCGATTACTACCCGCTGACACCCTACAGCCTCTCCGAAGCGGCGTGGATCGCCTGGCAGTTCAACCGGCCGGACGCGGGAGAAGGAATGGTTCAGGCGTTCCGCCGGCCCCGCAGCGAAGAGGCGTCGATGGCGCTGAAGCTTCGTGGCCTGGATGCCGCGGCAGTCTACGAGATCAGGAACCTGGACCTGGAGGGCACAATAAGGGCCGCGGGGCGCGAGTTGATGGAGAAGGGAATGCGACTGAAACTCCCCCGCCGCCAGGCCGCACTCATGACGTACAAGCGATTGAGCGCCCTGGCGGCCGTCGTCTCGGCATCGGAGGAGCAGTGCGAGGTACTCCAGGAGGTGGCCTTCTCCGGCAAGGACTCCTATGCGCCCCAGGGTGAGATCGCGAGCTACCGTTGGGATCTTGGGGATGGAACGACGGCGAGCGGCCCGGCCGTCGCGCATGCCTACAAGACGCCTGGAACCTATGCGGTGAAGTTGACAGTGGAAGATCGGCAAGGCGCCGCCGACACGGCCGGCGCCACCGTCACGGTGACTCCGGTGGACACGACGCCGCCGATGCTGGTCGCCGTGGCGTCGGGCAAGAAGGAGAAAGTCGTCGTGACTTTCAGCAAGCCGGTGGCGCAGGCGAGCGCCGAGACCGTCTCGAACTATTCGATCGCCCCGGGAGTCCAGGTGCTTGCGGCGTCGCTTGGGGCGAACCTGTTCACGGTCACTCTCACGACCTCGCCGCTTTCCGAGGGTGTTGACTACACCCTTGCCGTGGACAATGTCAAAGACCGCGCTCGGAAACTCAACACCGTGGCGCCGAACTCTCGAAAGACGTTCCGGCACTCCGGCCTGTTGGCTCGGTGGCGGCTGGAGGATGGCAAGGGCGACGTGGCCGTTGACTCCTCCGGCAACGGGCATCATGCAGCGCTGGCAGGCGCCCAGGGCGGCCCCGCATGGACGCCTACCCCCAGGGGCGTGGCATTGAGTTTCGACGGGGTGGATGACTACGTTGAAGCCGACACCTGCTTCCCGGACCTGGGGATGCCCTTTGCGATAGCGCTCTGGGTCAATCCCGCGGCCACGCAGGTTGAGCACGCCGACATCCTGGGGAACCACGGCGAGCCCTTTGTAGGCATCAGTATTCAGCAGGACGGCAAGAACACGAATTTGTTTGGTTTCGGCTATGGCGACGGCAAGAAGTGGCAGGGAACCGGGCCGGCCCAACTGAAGGCGGACGCGTGGCAGCACGTGGCGGTGGTGTGCGATGGCGACAAGGCCGTCCTCTACGTCAACGGCGTGGAGAAGAGCAGGGACCCCGCCAAGGGGCCGCTCGCCCCCAACCCGAATCAGAGCTTCAAGCTGGGCCAGGGATACCACAGCGGCAGATACTTCCACGGCCTGTTGAGCGACGTGCGCCTCTACGGGCGGGCACTCGCCGCCGGGGAAGTCGCCGCGCTGGCCCAGGAGGCAGGCGCCGCCGCGGCCCCGTAAGGCGTGGCGGCCCTGATGAGGGCGGGCGCGGCACGTGCCCCGACCGGGAACCCTGGTGCTCTGTCATGCGTGAAGTAATGGGTGCCACGGCCCGCCGCGGCGGGCCGTGTTCTCCCCTCGCTCGCAGTGCACGGGTTGACAAGCAACCCGTGGCACCCCTTCAATTGACGTCTGACAGAGCACTACTCGTGGGCGAAGGTCATGTGGGGGATTGCGGCCGAAGGGATCGATTATGACTTGCAGAAGGTTTGCCCGCGGTTGGCCGATGTCCCTGGGAATCCTGTGCCTCTGCCTCTGGAGCGTGGGCGCCCAGGCCGACGATTGGCCGCAGTTCCGCGGCCCAAATCGGGA
>JAPLML010000221.1 GCA_026387055.1 Planctomycetota bacterium
GCCCCCCGACGCCCCGCCGCTGAGCCCTGGCAGCCCCCTGCGGATCACCCCTGGCGTCAGCCCTTCAACAAAAAGCGGACATTCCTACTTTGCGGGAAACCGGACATTTCTACTTTGCGTTGACAGGGCCACTTGGTGCCAGGAGACCGGTCCCTGTTGGAACGTCCCGCCGCGCCAGGGGGCCGAGGCGCCTGGAGTGCCAACATTTTGGCGGTTTGTTCTTGACACGGTCGCGGCACAGGCTAAAACCTTGGCTGGTGTTCCGGGATACGTGGAACCGGCTGGGTGTGGATCTGGCGCCAGTGCCGGGCTGACGGTGGTCTTCGTCGCCGGGTTGGTGCGGATTGCCCTGCGGCTCGGGTGAACACGAAAGGACACGCGCGATGACGTCTAACAGCACCGGACCGATTGACGCAGCGCCCGAAGCGCCCCCGGCGCCGCGCCGGCGGCGGAGCACCCTGGGCAAGATCGGCATGGTCCTGTCCTTCGTGCCGTGGGTCATCATGGTTTCTTTCGTCCTTCTCAAGCCTGGCTGAGGCTCGCCACTGAACGCCCTTGGAGGGCTTCTCGCACTTGGGTCGATTCCTGTCGCGCTCGTCCTCAGCCTCGTGGGTCTGTGGCGGGACGGCAGGAAGGTCTACGCCATCATCGGCGTGCTGATCGCCGGGCTGACGGTGCTCTTTTTCGCCGTGTTAATCGTGATCTCCTTCCTCTTGCGGCCAAGATAGCAGGTTACTTCGCGAGTCCGTTGCGTCAGTAATAGAGGGCAGAGAGCGAATCTGCGCCGCCAACCGGCCTTCTGGTTGCACGAGAGAGATTCTCAGGCAAAACCGGGAACGCGCTGCTCTTATAGGAGGGCGGCGGGCCTCGGGGGGCGCTTGATGCAGAAGAGGCGGCAGACGCAAGGAGATATTGATGAGATTGCTGCGGCTCGTCCTGACGCTTGGACTGTGCGGGGGCCTGGCCGGGGCGGCGCCGGTCCCCGGAACACTGACCCCCGAGGCGAACCGCGCGGCCGTCGTCCAGTTGAAGCGGGCGATCGACCTCAGCTACTCCTACCGCGACCTGCGCCGGGTCGACTGGGACAAGCTCCTCGCGCAGGCCGCGCCGCGGCTCGCGCCGGCCCGGACGCCCGCCGCGTTCGCCGAAGCGCTCGGCAAGGTCCTTGCCGAGGCCAAGGACATGCATATATGGATCGAGGCCGGCGGCGAGACGTTCCCCTCCTTCCGGCGCCAGGTCGCCCCGAACTGCAATGTCGCCGCGCTGGCACGGCACACAATGACACGATCTCCAGCGGCCGGTTCCCCAACGGGGTCCGGTACCTCCTGATCTCGAACTGGACGGCCGGCAAGACCAAGGAGTTGGCGGCGGCCTGCGACGTCATCCGAAGCGCCGACCCCGCGAAGGGCCTCGTCATCGACGTCCGCCCGAACAGCGGCGGAAGCGAGCCCCTGGCCCAGCAGGTGGCCGGCTGCTTCATCG
This sequence comes from Planctomycetota bacterium, assembly GCA_026387055.1. GTDB lineage: Bacteria > Planctomycetota > Phycisphaerae > FEN-1346 > FEN-1346 > JAPLML01. Next base: position 1,483 of record JAPLML010000221.1, read on the forward strand.
AGAAGCCCGCCGTCTACTCCCGCCACACCCTCCGGGTTGAGGGCGCGCTGAAGGGCCCTTACGACCGTATCCTTCAGCCGAACGCCGACGGGCCGGCGTACCGCGGAAAGGTCGTTGTCCTCATGGGCCCGGAGAACATGAGCAGTTGCGAATCCTTCCTCATGATGATGAAGCAGGTGCCCGGCTGCCGCCTGGTGGGCGCGCGGTCCTACGGCAGCAGCGGGAACCCCAAGCCTCATGACCTTGGCAACGGCGTGACCGTCTACCTGCCGTCCTGGCAGGACATGACGCCGGAGGGCAAGATTCTTGAAGGGGAAGGCATTGCGCCCGACGTGCCCGTGGCGAGCAAGCCCTCCGACTTCCAGCGCGGCGACCCCGTGCTGGAGGCGGCCCTCCGCATCCTCCGTTCGCCGGCCGCCGCCGGAGGGAAGGCCGCAGGGAAGTGAACAAGGCGGGGCGTTGCCCCGGCAAGCCTGAAGGCGGTTCAGTTCGGCGTCATGCCGCCGTTGCCTTCGTCGAAGTAGACGGTCTCTCCCACCTGGGTGACCTTGAGGTACTGCCGCCAG
>JAPLML010000528.1 GCA_026387055.1 Planctomycetota bacterium
CAAGTTCAACAAGGCCCTCAAGGACTTCAAACGCGAGGGGCACTTCGGCCTTCAAGACCACGGCGCCAACGTGATGTACCGCAACATCAAGGTCCAGCCGCTGACCGCCGCGGCCTCCGCCGCGGCGCGGACCACGCCCAGGCGTGGCTGATAAGGCCTGAACCCGGCGCGTGGCGCGCCGGAACCAGGCGGCGGGCGACTCAAGCGGGCGTGTCCGAGATTGCGGGCACGCCCGCTTGCCTGTCAATCAGCGCCACTTAAGCCCGTGCACGGTGGGTCTCCTGACCCACCGCGCAGTAAGCGCCCCGCACCCGCCGTCCCACGAGCCGTCCGTCGCCCGAAATCCGCCCCAACCGGTCGGCCGTCCACCGGCTGTCAGGAGAGATATATATCCTGTCCATAGAACCCGCCATGGCCGCCTCCAGGACGTGCGTCCGTCGAGGCGCACCGTTCCGGGAGCGTCAACCCCTGACAGGCACGGTTATGGGTGTCCCTGGAATTCCAACGAGTACGACCGCCTTAACCGGCCCAGGCACCCAATGCGCGAATGGATTCTCAGGAGTTAATACCTTCCTTATCTGCATGCCCTTCGGAAACGTACCCAATTCCACCGCCTCACCGTACGGCTCTTCCTCCCACTATTCTCCGCCAGTTACTGGCGATACTACCCGGCCCGTTTCCACGTTTCATCCCTGCATATATCACCGAGTAACGCTAACACTTACGAACACCTGACTTGGCTCCTTCGCCAGCCAGACAACTAGCGGCATTCGTTCCACAGGAGGCATGGAGGAACCCATTGACAGGTTTCCGATGACGAGGGACCCGCCGTAATGATACACATAAAAGCGTCCATACCTCTTGTTTCCGGTCAATGCTCTTACAAGAAACGGACGACGGCCCGGCGCAAGGTTTTTTGCATGCACACCATAGTAACTTAGATCCGCTTCATTGAGTGAGGCAACCGAGTTGTTCTCAAGCCTCTTCTCCGCTTCGGCGCGGTGATCCGAGACACACGAGAACTCAACGGGGCTCTCATGCAGATGCGAGTCATATCCGGCTGGAGGGGGGTTGTACCAAGTATCGGTAATCTTTTCTCCGCGAAACCACCTCCAGCAGAAGAGCAGAGCGCACACCAAGACAACCGCTCCCAAGAGCAGTCCGGCCAACGTTCGCGTGTTGCTCATGGAGCACCTTCTCCAAAAGCCGCTTGCGCGGTTCACCGCCTCGACGACAGAAGGCGGCTTGGGGCAACTGGTGGAAGCGTTGTCCAGGTATGCCCCCTCTGGAGGCATGTCATCCTCCGTGCTGGACGAGCGACGGGTCGGCGCACCGGGGCTTAGCGCACGTCCCCGCCGCCGGAACGGCAAGTCAATTCCGTACACTGGCCCCGCAACCCCCGGACAAGTCGAGCAAATCCGCATCACTTTCAGCCGCGTGCGTTGATTCTATCAAGCGCTTCCTTGGCTGCCTTGCGCACGGCCTCGTCCGGATCCTCCGAGGCTGCTTTGCGCAGTTGCGAGATCGCACGCGTGTCCCCAATGTAGCCCAACACCCGTGCGGCCATCTCCCTTCCCTGTGGTTCTGAACCCACTTCCTCGAGAGAATTTGTGTACCCAGGCACGAGGTCGCCGGAATGCGGATCGTGATGCTTTGCGAGTTCTTCTGCGACGCTGTTTTTAAAAGCCCGTTCTTGCTCAAGGCAGTTTTCGGCATTCCAGATGACTAAGCGGTTGGAGACCCCCCATCCCCACGGCCAGTCCGGCTCCTTTTCACGGCACTCCCTTTGCAGGAGAGCTACCAGGGTATTCGAGAAGGAGAACCGATGATTTGCTATGTAAGCGTCACAGCGACGATCGGTCAATCGCCCAAGCCATTTTCTTGAACCGATATCAAGTAGGTCAATCGTGGGCCTTCCTGTTTCGTTGTTCACATGGAAGAAAAACACCAGGTGGCCATCGGGTGGCGACGTGAGGACATCACGCGCCAGGAAACCTTGAGGAGGCAGGAGCGCTCCAACTAAGGCGCCGCTCTCTGAGAAAATGTGCCACGGACCTCTGTCTGTCACGCTCCTCAGCACAACCGCAAGCCTGCCTTCGCTGGGTCTGATGGGAACAGCTTCACGAACTGGCGCCTGCACCGGCACTAGAAACGACTGCGTCGAGCGCTGGTTTATCAGATCTATATCCAGCCCTTCGAGAAGGGCAGGGCCCGCTGCGTTCCGTACGTCGCACGTCAAGAGCAAAATGTGACCCACCTTCGACATAGCCACAGGATACACGAATTTACGGGCTTCTTGGCAGAAATCGTCAAGCGACCCTGTTACGTCGCGTGAGAACTTGCGGCAATAGCCGACATAAGCGGGTGAGTGGCCCACACTCTGAACGAGGTGCCATCCTGCGCCCGTACGCCATGTGTACACATCAAAGGGAGGGCCTCCACGTGCCCAGGGCGTAATGGCCTTCCGCACCGACTCATCACTTTGGTCAGAAACAACGCAGAAGCCGCCCCCGTCACCGGTGGGCTCGAAACGGAGGATGCTGCAACCAGCATTAGCCCCTGGCGGTGGCCAGATGATACTCTCGGTTTGAGGGACTTCCGGCCTCAAGTCGATGCGCTCTATAAGCCCAACGGTTTCATCGGCATTGCCCACCCAAACCACAAACACGAAGTCCTCGTTGGCGCTTCTGAACATAAGGCCAACCTGGCCGGGGGAATCATTTCGGCTGATGGAACGAATCAGTCGGCCATCTGACGCATCGATCTCGACAACGTCTGCACGCCCTCGGGGTGACGTGGGGTCCAACTTCTTGTCCGGAATGAGACGTGAGAGGACCACCCTCTTTGCCCGCGGCCTTACTACTACGTCGATGGCACCGATGCCGCTCGGGAGATCGATCTTGGTCGGCTCCGTGACCGTTGTGAGTCCGGAGGCCCAGTAGTAATCACTGGGTGCCAGAGTCAGGCTCTGGTCGTCCGGCTCCGCCACTGCGAGCGTGAATGGCGCAACAAGCAAGACCGGCGCCATGACTGCTTTCCAGAGAATTCGCTTGAGCACTTTACATCCTCCAAGTGCCACTCTGGCTGAGATGGGTCCCAGCAGGCCCCGACCTCCAACCGACACATTGCAACTTGTGGCCTCCGTAGAACAACCACTTCTTCCGTACCACTCGGCAGGCGATCCGCTGAGGCAACCGCCACACCCCTTTTCACAGCAACTGCAAAAGACGCACCAGGTTCTGGGGACACAATATTATCCGCCCTCTCCGCCCGGCACCGAGCCCGCCTTGCGGGGCCGAAGGCGGCGGCCGGGGTAGACTTCCGGCCAGGCCACGAAGGCGGGAACGCCAAGCGGACGGCCCGGCCGCGCCGGACGCAGCCATGGTCCACCGCCCCTCCTCCTCCAGGATGCTACCGCCGGGGCAAAGGCAAGTCAAGAAGTCACGATGATTGCCCGCGCGTCCGGCTGCCCGTTCCCGTTGCCCGGTTCCCGGTTGCCGGTTCCCGTTGGCCGTTGCCGCTCCCCGGTTGCCCAGCGATCTCAAATCTGAAATCTATAATCTCAGATGTCCAAGCCGGCCTTGTCACCGACGTCTCCCGCCGCCTACGTCTTCTTGCCGCTCAGGCCAATCATGGCTTCGCCGAAGGCCTTCCCGATCCGGCAGAAGGTCTTGGCGCTGCCGAGGTAGTGGAAGGGGTAGTCGCTGCCAACGGTCTTCCACTCCTCGGGGTTCTGGCGCCATCCCTTCTTGAAGACCGCCTCCGCCTCCAGGTCCCAGAACACGTCGGTCTTCACCAGCGCCACGTTGCCTTTGAACTCGGGCATGGCGGCGGCCGCGGCCTGGGCGTCCTTGAACTTCTGCATCTTGGCGCTGGCGTTCCGGGTGCCGTCGACGCCCATCTGGCCGATGACAAACGGCAGGTTCGGCGCCTTCAGATCCTTGCGCACATCGCGGATGAAGTGGGCCATGTTGGCCGCGTATTCCGCCGTGGCCGCGTCGTCAATCATGTCGTTCCAGCCCTGGAACCAGACGAAGCCGGCCAGCTCGCAGCCTTGGCCCTCGTACGGCGGGAAAAGCGTTTTCAGGTTCGCCAGGGTCGAGGCCACCTCCTCGAGCATCGCCCGGTAGGAGGCCCCGAACGGCGCCTTGACGTCATCGAGCGTGGCCGCCGGCTTCTTCGCCTTCTGGCTCGCCAACATCTTCTCCAGGACCTCCGGGGCGGGCAGTCCCGCGCTGGGGGACCGGAAATCGCGGTACAGGCTCCTCCCGCCCCAGGCCACCTTGATGAGCAGCACCTGCTCGCCGTAGTGGTCGCCGACCACGTTGCCGAACTCCAGCTCGGGACCGATGCACTTGGGGCTTCCGTACCCCACCGTCAGGTTGCCCTTGCGATCCCAGAACTTGATCCAGACGTCGTCGCGCTCCACCCACGCCCCGTCCTTCTGGAGGTGCTTGAACAGATCGCGGGTCGCGGGCTGCTTGACCTGGTAGTCCAGCAGTTCCAGCTTCGCCTTGCCCTCCATGTTCGACTGCCCGGCGAGGATGAAGACCTTGACGGGCTACTTCGTGTCGGCGGCCTCCAGGGCCGCGGCGGCAACCAGCAGCAGAGCGGCCGCCCACCCGATCGCCACGGCCATGGATTTCCTTCTCATTCCTGGCGCTCCTTTCATGGAATCCGGCGGCATCCGAACGCGCCGGCTCAATCCCTGCACCCCGCGGCGCGCGAGGGCGGGTCCTGATGCTTATACATGATAAAATACTCGCGGTGTCCGAGCGATTCCGGTTTGCTGGGCCGGCCGGCGGCCACGCGGGCCACCAGGTCGCGCAGCTCCCCGGCCGCCTGCTCCAGCGTCCGCTCGCCGGTCAGCACGCGGCTCGCGTCAAAGTCCATGTCCTCCTGCATCCGCCGGAAGGTCTGCGCGTTGCCGGTGATCTTCACCAGCGGCGCGATCGGGCTGCCGATGACGCTGCCGCGCCCCGTGACGAACAGCACGACCTGGGCGCCGGCCGCCATCAGGTCCATGATGCCTTCGCTATCGTTGGGATTGGTGTAGCCGAACTGCATGAAGTGCGGGTCGGGCACGCTATCGAGCAGCCACAGGCCGGGGCCGCGCGGCGGCTCGGCCACCTTGAGAACGCCCTGTATGGGCCTCGCGCCGCTCTTGGCCAGCGCGCCGAGGCTCTTCTCCTCGATGGTCGTCAGCCCGCCGGCGAAGTTGCCCGGCGAGGCCGAGTACTGGCGCACGCTTCTACAATACTCCACGGCCTTGTCGTAAGCCGCCGCGAGCTCGGCCCGGACGGCGCCGCTCGCGGCGCGGGCGAGCAGCACCTCGCGCAGCCCGATCAGCTCCACCGTCTCCTCGAATACGGCACAGCCGCCGCCGTCCACGAGCAGGTCGAAGAACGCGCCGACGACCGGGTTGCCCGCCAAGCCGCTGGTGCCGTCCGATCCGCCGCATTCGCAGCCGACGGTCAGGTCGGCCAGGCCCATCGGCACTCGCCTAGCCCCGGCGCGCGCCTGCGCACGCAGGCGGGCCAGCGACTCCTTGCCCTTGGCGATACTCCGGCCGGTGCCGCCGGCGTCCTGGATGAAGAACCCCTCCGCCGGCCGGCCGGACTTCCTGACGGCCTCGCTGATCCTCTCGGGCTGGGTGTACTCGCAGCCCAGTCCGACGCTGAGCACCGCCCCCACGTTCGGGTGCCGCGCCAGGGCCAGCATCAGGCGAATCGCATAGGCGTTGTCATAGCAGCCGGAGAAACCAAGGACGTGCGTGTCCGGTTCGCCGGCGGCGATGGCGTGCGCCACGTGCTGCGCGCACTTCACGGTGTAGATGACCAGGGCGAGGTTGCGGATGCCCTTGCGGCCGTCGGCCCGCAAATAGCCTTGCCAGGTCGCCACTGCGTTACTCATAGCGTGTGTCCGTGGGCGCGCCGGTCTGGCCGTCAAGCGTCGCCGAACGCTCGTCGTAGTCGCTGGCGCAGTTGTGCAGATGTACCCACTGGCCGGGTTCAATGGGCTGCGTGGCATGGCCGATCCGCTGGCCGTACTTGACGATGGGCCGGCCGGCCTCGATGCCCACAAGCGCCACCTTGTGGCCCGACTTGATCGCGGCCGTTGCGCAAATCTCCGCCATGCCCCCCGCCCCCAGAACCGCCACAGGGCCTGGGGCGCAGTCGTCGAGCAGCACGGCCACGTTGTCGTCGGGATGAATGCGAAATGCCTTGGCCATCATGGCGTCACGACGCGCCGAGTCCCCCTCCTCCGCGTCGTCCTCCTCCTGCCCGGCTGCGCGGTCTACAGGACTGCCCCCCACGCGAGCCGGTCGGACCCCCACAAACACGTGTGACGCACGACTACTTCCTGTCAATCCTCTGAATCACGCCCTCGGCGTCCTTGCGGACGTTGTCGCCCTTGGAGATATCCAGCACCTTCTGCATGGCGGCCTTGATGTCGGCCTTGGCGTCGTCTTTGCGCACGTCGTCGCCCATGCTCTTGGCGATCCGGACGGCCGTGGCGGCGGCCTCTTCCTTGAGCGGGTCGTCGCCCATGAGCGCCGCCGCCATCCGGAGCGCCCCGATGACCTTGATCTCGCCGAGGGGCCCGAGGACCAGCTTCTTCTCCTCCGGCCGCTTGGCGGCGGCCAGGGCGGCTTCATACATCTTGAGCTTCTCGGCCGCGGGGCGATCGGGCGGAACGTTCGCCAGGCGCACGTAGCCGCGAAGGGCGAGGACCTGGAGGTTCTGCCTGGCGCCGGTCTTGGCGATCTCCAGAAGGTCCGGGCCGACCGAGGCGTCGGGCCAGTCCGCCAGTGCCCGGACGCCCGCCTCCTGGATCGTGGCATCGACATCCTTGACGGCGGCGCGGACCGCTTCCAGCGCCTTCGGGCCGGCGGCCTTCGCGAGAACGCGGACGAGCGCCGCCTTGGCGGGGACCGCCGCTCCACGCATCGCGGGCAGGATCTTCTCGACGCCGTCCTCCCGCTTCGTCATGCGGCCGCAGACCGACCCCAGCGCCTTCTCGGCGGCGCCGCGCTCGGGGTCCTCCTTGGCCTTCACCACCGCACTGACGAGGATCGGGATATGCTTCTCCTCGGCCAGGTACTCCAAGACCCCCAACGCCGCCTGGCGAACGCCCGCGTCGGGGTCCTTCTCGGCGATGTCGGCCACGACCGCGATCTGCCCTTTCGCGCCTCGCACCGTGAGAACGCTCAGGAGGTCGCGCTTCAGTTGCGGCGACGCCGCGGTCGCAGTGGCGGCGGCGATGGCGGCGCTGGCCCGGTCGCCGTCCACCCTCTCCAGCGACTTGCGGGCCGCATCACGGAGCTTCCCGTTGTCGGAGGACAGGTGCGGCAGGAGCGCCGGCACCACCTTGTCACCCTTGAGCGCCGCCGCCGCGGTCACGGCCGCCAGTTGCACGCCCTCATCGGCATCCTTGATGGCCTCGACGACAGCGGCCTCGGCCGCCGCGCCGCCCCGCCGGGCGAGGAGACCGAGCATGTCGGCCCGGCCCGCCGGGGCGAGCGACTTGGCCTGCTCGATCAACCTGGCCGTCACGGCGTCGATCGGCCCGCGTCTTCCACAGCGTGCGATAGATCGCCTCGGCCTCCTTCTTTTTGCCCGCTTCGCCGAGCCGCCGGGCCAGGAGAAACACGGCGTCGGTGACCCGCGATTTCTCGTCCAGGCCGTCGACCTCGGTCGCCTTCATGAGCGTGTCGGTGGCCTTGGCGTCGCCGATAGTGGCGAGGGCAAAGAGGGCGGCCAGGCGAACCTCGCGGTCGGCGTCGGCCGCCGCCTTCAGGAGTTCAGGCGCGGACTGGGCATCGCGGATCACGCCGAGGGCCTGGATGAGGGTCAGTCGGAACTTGCCCGTGGCCTTCGGCAGGGCCTGCCGCAGCGCCGCCGCGGCCTCGTCGCCGCTGATCGAGACGAGCGCCTGGGCGGCGTATTCGGACAGTTCCTCGTTGAGGAGGAACTCGCTGATCGCGGGGATGGCCTTCGGGCAACCCATGAGCCGCAGTTGCCGCAGGAAGAACCCCTTGACGGCCGCGGGCGCCGGGCCGGCGAGCACCTTCCGGAAGGCCTCGCAGACCATCAGGCGCTCCGCGCCTGCGCCGGGGCGCGCGGTGTGCATCGCCAGGCCGTGAAGCGCAAAGCGGGCCTTCGAGTCGTCGATCCTGCCCGGTTCGACCACGAGGCCGCACAGGTCCGCGATCCCCTGCGGACCGAGCTTGACGAGGTCCTGGGCGAGCTTCTCGGTTGCGGCCGCGTCCTGGGTCTGTATCTTCTCCAGGATCGGCGCGATCGCCGGCGGCGCGACGGGCGCCGCCGGATCGCCCGGCTTCGCCTCGGCGGCGAGGGATGGAGCAGCCAGGCACAGCCACGCCGCCAGGGCGGCGACGGATGCGGCGATTCGCAGAACTCTCGGCTGGCAGATGCGGCGGTGACACATGGTCTCGCCTCCGTGGTTGCGGCCGGGATGCCACACGGCCTGCCGGTTGAACATATAGCAGGGCCGCATTCCACGCAAGCAGTTTCGCCCCCAGCGGGTGCGACACCATCTAATGCGACAACGTTATCTTGGCCCGTGTGCGGCGGGTCTCTCGCCACGGCGAGTCTTCGACCTGACCCGCCGCGCACAATCGCTCACCTGGCGCTGTCGTAGTCAGGGACCCTTGACAAGCACGGTTATGGGTGTCCCCGGAACTCCGGAACTTCCCCAGCGAACGGCGGGAACAGGGACCGGGGACTAGGACGGCAACTGCCAAGACGGCAGGGCCTTGGCTCGACCCTAGTGGGAACCCGAGCCAAGCAAGTGGTCGAGAGAGAGACATATTATCGGCTCACGGCCAAGCAATTGGCGCAGGCTGGACAAGTCTGGGAGATTCAGGGCTTGGGCAATGGCCTTGTCCATGGCCGCGCGTACTGAATCGCTGCCCATTTCTAGAAGAGGCTGGAAGTTCTTGCCCGCAAGGTCGTCGTAGGCCCTGGCCAGCTTCTTGAGTTGCGGCACCCCGATCTTTGTGAGATCCAGCACAGGCATAGCAAGGAGGGTGGGCTTCTTGAAGTCGACCCAAGCTCCCCTGGTTTCCTCACGGTGACCCAGGAGAATGATGAGTCCCAGGGTAGAGTTGAACCAAATCGCCAGGGCTTTGTCGCAGTCCGTCTTTCGCCGCAACTTCTTGAGGCAGACGGTCCACCAGACATTCGAGAGGACATTCTCGCTCAGGAGGACGCTGCAAAGGGGCATCGTCTTCAGCCACATCCGC
>JAPLML010000504.1 GCA_026387055.1 Planctomycetota bacterium
TGACGGGCCAGCTCACGTTCACCGCCGCCGTGGGGCAGGGCGGCAAGGTCCGCGCCTTCTTCTCCGACAATAACGGCCTCGACTGGAGAGAGATCGCCGCGGCCGAGACGCCGGGCGAGCTGAAGGTGGACCTCCAGAAGCTCGTCGTGCGCCGCTATGACTACCGGCTGCGGTTCGTGCTGAGCGGCAAGGGCACGGGCCTCGACGCGCTGAAGCTCGTGCACGACCTCCAGCTCTCGCAGCGGGCGCTGCCGACGCTGACCCGCGGCCCCAACAAGATCGCCTTCTCGGCCGGGCCGCCGGAAGGCACGATCGTCATCGAGGGTGCCAGCCAGCCGGAGTACAAGGGCAAGCAGGTGGTGCTCTCCGATTTCCACCCGACGCTGGCGGGCGTCGAGGAGCAGTTCCTCCGCGTGACCGGCCAGCCCGCCGAGGTCACGTTCCCCATCTCGACGCCGGGCGACATGACGCGCCTGACGTTCGGCGGCCACTTCCGCGCCCGCGACAAGGCCGACAAGTGGGACATGCAGGTCTCGTTCGACGGCGGCAAGACCTTCAAGACGGTCGACACTGCCGCCGGGCCGACCCAGGGGGCGTGCAAGTTCGTGACCGTGAGCGACGTCCCGGCCGGCGCGCGGCAGGCGCTCGTCCGCTGGTCCGGCACGCAGCGGAATACGACGTGCCTCTTCAGCCTCCGCATCGGCGCCGACTACAAGGAACCCGCCGGCGGCTGGCGGCCGGTCCGGATCAAGTACGTCTTGGAAGAGGGCGGCATCGAGAAGAGAGACGTTCACGTGGCCGCCCAGCCCGAGGAGACCTACACGATCACCTGCGAGACCGCGCCCGAGATGAAGAGCGTCATCCTGGAGCTGGATTAGCCGAGCGCTCAGCCAAGCGTTTGCGCGGCGGGTCAGGATACCTGCACGTGTTTGGCGTCATGCCTGATTGCCGGGTGGCACGGTCACAGCCTGCCCGCCGCGGCGGGCGCTTTTGCGTGGCCGTGCATGGTCACGTGGGGGAGCAAGCACGGCCACGCAAAAGCGCGTGACCGTGCCACCCACGCCGAACACGTACAGAGACCCGCTCGCGCGACATGGGGGCTTCCACTGCACGGAGAATCCAACGTGGCCATCTGCGAATATCTGCTGATCGCCGGCCTCCTGCTCTTCGCCGCCGCCACGGCGCAGGCGGCGGCGCCGGTGCGGATCGAGAACGCGCGGATGGCCCTCGAGTTCGATCCCGCCACGGGGGCGTGGACGGGCTTGGTGGACAAGGCCACCGGCGATAACCTTGCCGGCGGGCCGGCCGCGGGCGTGCCGGTCGGCCTGTCGGTCCCGCGGCTGGACCTGGCGGCGCTGGAGGCCGCCGTCGCCGCAGGCAAGGCGATCTCGGTCGAAGGAACCTGGCGCTTCGCCGCCGAACCCAAGGAAGCCGATCCCGCCCGACTCGCCGCCCCCGGGCTCGATGATAAGGCATGGGAGACCACGCCCGTGCCCAGCCGCGCGGATGCCGGCGACCGCCGGCTCCAGGACCGCGTGGGGGCGTTCTGGTACCGCACGACCGCGACGCCGCCGGGCGCCTGGTCGGGCCGCGACCTCGCCCTTGTCATCGGCGCGGTGGACGATTTCGACACGACATATTTCAATGGCGAGCAGATCGGCATCACCGACGCCGGCACCCCGCGCCACTGGGAAACGCCCCGGCGCTACGTCATCCCCGCGCGGCGGGTGCGCTTCGGCCAACCGAACACGCTGGCCGTCAGGGCGTTCAACGGCGCGTTCGCGGGCGGCATCCTGGGGCCTGTGCGGCTCGGCCTGGCCGAGGCGCTGCCCGAGCCGGCGGCGGCCGTCGCGCTCGTTTCGCACAAGCCCTCGGCGGACGGGCGGACGCTCGACATGACGCTGCGGGCCGGCCCGTGGCTCGTTCACGTCGTTAGCCGTGGAGAAAACGCCCGCATGACCGGCGACTCCTCCCATACTGCGGGCCGTGGGATCGTTGACTTCACCCCACAGGTGCAACCCTTTTGGGCGAGGTTCCATCAGGGTAGGGGCAATACGCGGGCGCTCCTGCGGCCGCGTGTGCAAGGGGTTGAAGCCGGTATCCTTCATCCCGAGCGGCCCAAAAATATGCCGTCCGTCCGTCCGATCCACGAGGCGGTGAGCCTGCGCCCGCCGGCGGGGGGCCTCGAGCGACTGGCCGAGAAGGTTCTGTACTGCGGCCATCCCGGCGGCATGCCGGAGAAAGGTTTCCGGGGGTACGGCGGCTTCAAGGTCCTCGAAGCCTACCTGCCGACGCTCCGCAAGATGGGGGTCGACCTCCTGTGGCTCCTGCCCATCTTCGAGCATGGCGACGGCGTGAAGTGGAACCTGTACTCGCCCTTCGACCACTTCAGGATCAGCCCGCTCTACGGGACGCCCGAGGAACTGAAGAGCCTTTCGGCGAGCGCCGAGCGCGCGGGCATCCGCCTGATGTTCGACCTCGTGCCGCACGGCCCGCCCGACTCTACGCCCCTGGCGAAGGCCCACCCGGAGTGGGTCTGCCTTGACGAGGCCGGCAAGCCCACCTACGTGTGGGGCCAGTTGGCGTTCGACAACGCCCACCCGGGCTGGCAGGACTCCATGCGCCGCGCCGCCGAGCACAACGCCCGCGAGTACGGCGCCGTCGGGGCGCGGGTCGACGTGGCCTCCGGCAGTCCGCCCAACTGGGATCCCCGCGCGGGATATCGGCCGAGCCACTCGACCCTCGGCGGCGGCCTGGGGATGGACCGGGCCATCCGCGAGGGGTTCCTGCGCGTCCACAAGACCGTCCTCCTTCTGCCCGAGGAGTACACGGGCGCCAATATCTTCTATCGCGACGCCGACCTGACCTACGACTGCCAGCTCTTCTTTCTCCTCGTCGATCTCCAGGCGACGCAGGCGCCGCCCGACGAGTGGGCCGAGCGCCTCCAGCGGTTCCTGCACGACCAGTCGCTGACCCTGCCGCCGGGGGCGATCAAGATGCGCTGGACCGCCAACCACGACACGGTCTCGTGGACGTTCCAGAAGAAGCGGACGCGCGACGCCTACGGCCCCGAGCGCGCGCGGGCGCTGCTGGCGCTCTCGTGCCTGATCGGCGGCGCGCCGATGATCTATCAGGGCGAGGAAGACCCGGCCCTGTACGGCGGGAAGGGGGATTCGCTTGTCGAGGACATCGCCCGCCTCATCGCGTGCCGCAAGCGCCTGCCGGCCCTGGCGCGGGGCACGGCCGATTACCAGGCGGTGCGGGCCTCGGGCGGCGTGTTTGCCTGCCTGCGCGAGCTCGGCGACGGGAGAGCCCTCGTGCTCGTGAGCTTCAACCCGAAGCCGGTGACGAGCGCGCTCGCGCTGCCGGCGCCGGTGCGATCGGTTCAGCGATGGAAAGACGAATTGACGGGTGAAGAACTGTCCGCATCGGCCGTGCCGATGGCCAACCACCAGGTCCGCGTGCTTGCCCCGATCCGATAGTGCCGCACCTTGCGAGGATTTTGCGGAGCAACCCAGATAGGGTCAAGAGCGAACTGCCACGGCCAGACAACCGGGAACGGAGGCCACAATAACCACGGGTTGGCAAGTACGTGTTTGGCGTCATGCCTGATTGCCGGGTGGCACGGCCACGCGCCTTTGCGTGGCCGTGCATGGTCATGTGGGGGAGCAAGCACGGCCACGCAAAGGCGCCCGCCGCGGCGGGCAGGCTGTGACCGTGCCACCCACGCTAGACACGCACGTTGGCAAGCGACCCGTGGCACATGGGAAGAGGATCAGGGCGATGCCTTCGCGTGGTTGTCGGCCTCGAAGAGGCGGCCGTCGGGCGCGAGGATCAGGAGGTCGTCGATCGCGTCGCCATGAAGGTCGGCGGCGGCCACGGGCGTGGCGGGGGAGAGCTTGAAGGGCACGGGGCGGTCGGGGGCGGCCACGAGCGCGCTGCCGCCGTCGAGCGCGGCCAGGAACGCGCCGAAGCCGCGGTTGACGAGGGGCGTCTTCTCGCCGGTCAGTCGCTCGAAGCCGGCGGGGGGGCCGCCGTCGGCATCGAGGGCATAGCGCACGATGCCGCCCGGCCGGACCGCGAGGACGTGCGGCCTTCCGTTGTCGCCCCAATCGCCGAACGCCGCTGCCAGGGCCGCCTCCTTCTCCTGCCAGAGGGCCACCGGCGACTTCTGCGACCACGGCTGGCCGGGCGCGCCGGGGTTCTCGAAGATCAGGACCGTTCCGCCGGCGAGGAGGAAAAGGGCGTCGGGCTTCTTGTCGCCGGTGACGTCGGCCAGGGCGGCGGCCAGCGGCTTGGCGCTGTCGGGCACCTGCAGCAGGGCCTTGGCCGGCGTGAACTTCCGGCCATCATTAATATAGATTTCTTTGCCCAGGAGGAGGTCCGGCTTGCCGTGGCCGCTCGCGTCGCCGAAGGCCGCCACGAGGCCGGGCGCGCCCGCCAGGCCCCACGTGGCGGTGGCGTCCTCGTAGCCGGCGCCGGCGGCCAGAAAGAGATGCGCGCCGTCGGCCGCTGCGACCACCAAGTCCGGCTTCTTGTCGCCGTTCACATCGGCGGCCGCCAGGAGCGTCGGCCTGGCGACGCCGAGTTTCGCGACCTCCTTGATGGCGCCGCGGAAGAAGTTGGGCTCCACCTTATTGAGAAGCGTCGATGGACCGGTCTTGAGTTCGCCGGCCATGCGGGCCAGGGCGACCGTGCGGCCGGGGAACGTCTGCTTGGCGTCGAAGACCTGCACGACGCGAAAGACCGGCGGCTTCGACTCCGGCACCCTCTGGGCCATGAGCCACGTGTCGGCCAGGTGGACGAGCGCGACGGCATTGCCCCGTTCTTCCGCGACGAAGAGCACGGCCGGCTGCCCGGCCGCCACTTTGGCGATGAGATCTTCGGGCGAGACGATCTGGACGCGGACCTTCTCGCCGGGGCTCTCGCCCTTGGCGGCGTCGGTCACCTTGACGTCGGCCACGCGGTTGTCGGGGTTGACGGCCGTGACCGTGCCGACCACGACGGCCTTCGAGTCGGCGTAGATCTTCGAGACCGTGTTGTCGACGCGGATGACGGCCAGGGCCGGCGCCGCGCACGCCAGGACCGTCGCGGCCAGGGCCGATGCGAGAACCAGGTGCACCGACTTCATCGCCCGTCCTTTCTTCGCAAGCGGGTGGCACGGTCACGCGCCGTTGCGTGGCCGTGCATCATCTGACGCCACGCACGGCCACCCAACAGCGGGTGGCCGTGCCACCCGGCCTATCCGGTTGCCACCCCCAAGACAGTCGTTCGACCCCGCCGCGGGAGCGGCGGGAGATTCCTCTGTGCGGCGTCTCCCGCTGCTCCCGCAGCGGGCTCGGAACCAAGCAAGAACCGCGACATTTTTCGGCATTACTTTCAACACCCACGCCCGCCACTTGGGTTGCATATTATACTGCGTCACAGGACCACCTGATGACTTGGAGGCGGAGATGAGACGGACTGTTTTTTCTCCGGGCGGACTGTTGCTCTTTTCGGCCGTGGTGATGGGGACGGCAGCGCTTGCGCCGCCGGCCGAGGCGCAGCCCCAGGCTTCGGAAGAGGCGGCGCAGGCCATCCTCAATAGCGCCCGCCGCGCGTACAATGAGCAGAACTATCCCGTGGCGGCCGAGCGGTTCCGCGAGTTCCTCAAGACGTCCGGCGGGCACCGCGAGGCCCCGAGCGCCCGCTACGGCCTGGCCCTGGCTCTGATTGACGGGCCGGGGAAGGACTGCACCGCCGCCGCGGAGCTCCTTGAGCAGGTCAACGAGCAGGGCGATTCGCCCGACCGGCCGTTCGTGCTCTACTACATGGGCGTGGCCCATCGCGGTCTGGGCAAGACGGCCCTCGCCCAGGCGGAGGCCAAACCGGCCGAGGCCGCCGCCCTCCGCGCCAAGGCCATGCAGTATTTTGAGGAAGCGGCCCGGTACTTCGGCCAGGCCGCGACGGGTTTCGCCGCCCGGGCCGCGGAACCCGAGCCTGCACCGCCCGCCCCGGCTCCGACACCGACGCCACCCGCGCCGACACCGACGCCACCTGCGCCGGCCCCCGCTCCTGCGCCTGCACCGAAGCCCGTGCCCGCGCCGCCTGCGCCGACTCCTACGCCGCCGGCCCCCGCACCTGCGCCGAAGCCCGCGCCGACGCCGCCTGCGCCGACTCCTACGCCGCCGGCCCCCGCACCTGCGCCGAAGCCCGCGCCGACACCGACGCCACCCGCGCCGGCCCCCGCTCCCGCACCTGCCCCGAAGCCCGCGCCCGCGCCGACACCGACGCCACCCGCGCCGGCCCCGCTCCTGCACCTGCCCCGAAACCCGCGCCGACGCCGACTCCTACGCCGCCGGCGCCCGC
>JAPLML010000257.1 GCA_026387055.1 Planctomycetota bacterium
TCATTGCGCTTTCGACCGGATGAACGAGGTGGCCGTCGCGGATGAGGAACCCGAAGTCGATGGAGGCCGAGATGTCGCCGCTGGCGGGGTCGGCCCGCAGTTCGCCGCTCTCCAGGTAGATTCCCTCGCGGACCTCGCGGAGGATCTCGGCGGCCGGCCGCTCGCCCAGGGTGGGCCGGATGTTCGTCGGGCCGATGCCGCCGGAGTGCGTGCCGTGGCCGGTGCTCTCGGTGCACGCCTTGCCGGCGGTGTAGGAGTTGTGGAGGAGGCTGACGAGACGGCCGCGGTCAATCACCGTCAGGGGCCGCCGCCGCGTGCCCTCGCCGTCGTGGGCGCCGCTGTGCAGGCCGCGCGGGATCAGGCCGTTGTCGACGATCGTCAGGTGCGGGCTGGCGATGACCTCGCCGAACCGGTCGCACAGGTAGCTGCGGCCGCGCTGGATGCTCTCGGCGTTGGCCGCCCCGACGATGCCCCCGAGGAACCCGTACGACGCCAGGGGTCCGAGCACAAGCGTCATGCGGCCGGACCTGATGCGCTTCGCCCCCAGGAATCGGCGGGCGCCGAGGATGGCGCTCGTGGCCACGTCGTCCAGGCGGCAGTCTTCCAGGAAGCGGCCGAAGTCGAAATCGAAGAAGTGTCCCCTGTCGCCGCCGGGCTTCAGCAGGGCCTCAAGGTCGGCGCCAATGTCTGTGGCGCGCGAGCTCAGGGCCACGCCCGTCGACGAGGCAAGCGCCCCCTCGCCGACCGACAGGCCGACGGATCGCGAGGTCCTCGCCCTGGCCGGCGTCGGCGGCCTTGATGCCCGAGTTCTCGATCGTGACGGAGATGTCGCGGCCGGTGCCGGCGGACACGTCGCACCACTCGGCGCCGAGGCGCACGGCCTTCGCGACGCAATCCACGCAGAGTTCGAGATAATTGATATTACTCATTCTTCCGCGTGGCCTCCGACGACGACGTCGCCGACGCGGACGTGCGGCCCGCCGCAGTCGGTCGGGGCCGACTGGCCCTCCTTGCCGCACAGGCCCGGCATCTTCATCTCGAAATCGTCGCCCACGGCGTCGATCTTGCGGAGGGTGTCGAGGGTCATGCTCGAGATCGACACGTCGCGCAGCATGTCGCCGAGCCTGCCGCGCTCGATCATGCGGGCCTGGCCCGCGTGGCAGATGAACTGGCCCTTCTGGACGAAGACGTAGCCCCAGTGGCCGTCCATCAGGTAGATGCCGCGCTCGACGCCCCGCAGCATCTCCTCCAGCGGCACGGTGCCGCGCTCCATGAACGTGTTGGACATGCGGACGATGGGCCGGCAGTCATAGCTCTCGGCGCGGCCGCTGCCCGTGGGCGCGGCCTTGAACTTGGCGGCGGTCTCCAGGCTGTGGAGGAACCCGACCAGCCGGCCCTTCTCGATGACGGGCCGCCGGCGGCCCGGGGTGCCCTCGGAATCGTAGGCGTAGGAGCCGAACGCGCCGGGCACGGTGGAGTCGTCGTAGATCGAGACGGCCGGCGGGGCCAGTTCCTCGCCGAGCCGCCCCTCCAGAATGCTCTGCCCGGCCCAGACGGCGTCGGCCTCGGCGTTGTGGCCGAGGGCCTCGTGCACCAGCAGGCCGGTGATTGACGGGTGGAAGATGACCGCGAACCGCCCGGCGGGGGCGGGGCGGGCCTTCAGCAGGACCAGGGCCTTGCGGGCGGCCGCCACGCTGAATGGCTCGGGATCGGTCCGCCGCAGGATCTCCGCGCCGCCGAGGATGCCGCGATGCTCCATGCCGCGCTGGCGGATCGTGCCGTCCGAGGCCACGAACAGGCACGTGACGACGGCCCGGGCGCCGGCGGTCCGGATGAGCGTGCCGGCGGTGTTGGCGAGGACCTCCTCGCGCGTGCCGTCGGAGTAGCTGACGATGGAGTTGACGACGGCCTGGCCGCCGGCGGCCCGGCCGCTATGCTCGTACTCCAGGAGCCGCGCGATCTTCTCCTTGACGGGCATCGCGCCGGGCGTGATCTCGGGCGGGCGCCGGTCCTCGGCCACGACGGGCGCCGCCTCGGCGATCATGGCCGGGTCGCTGACGAACTCCTGCGACGCGCGGGCCAGGGCCAGGGCGTCGTC
>JAPLML010000434.1 GCA_026387055.1 Planctomycetota bacterium
CACCCGCGGATCCGGCAGCACCCAAAAGTGCTCCCACAAACTCGTCGCCATGGCCGCTCTCCTTCCCCAGGTTCTCCCTCGGAAGGAAAAATCGGCCATACCCCGCTTCCCAGGCCAACTTTAGATGCGTTCGCCCTGGGCGCGATGGCTTTTGAGGTTGACACCTCCGGCGGCGCGCGTTATTTGTTATCATCTTGGAACTATTGGAGGGATTTGACCGGAAGGCATCCGGTGACTGACGGCTTGGGCTGAAGGGAACTTGAGATGGGTGATGCAATTCGGGTGGCGATCGCAGGCGTCGGCAACTGTGCGTCGAGCCTGGTGCAGGGGGTCGCCTGGTATCGCCGCCGGCTGGCGAAGGACCACGTCCGCGAGACGCTGGGACTGATGCACTACAACCTGGGGGGATACGAGCCGAGCGACATCCAATTCGTGGCGGCGTTCGACATCGACCGGCGCAAAGCGGGCAAACCGCTCGAAACGGCCCTGTTCGCGCCGCCGAACTGCACCAAGGTCTTCATGAAGGACATCGGCCGCACCGGCGCGACGGTCCAGATGGGGCCGATCCTCGACGGATACTCCGACCACATGGCGGCGTACCCCGAGAACCAGCGGTTCATCCCGGCGACCAAGCCGCCGGTGGACCTGGCGAAGGCCCTCCGGAAGTCCGGCGCCGAGATCCTTGTCAACTACCTGCCCGTCGGGTCGCAGAAGGCCACCGAGCAGTACGCCAAGGCGTGCCTCGCGACGGGCGTCAGCCTCGTCAACTGCATCCCGGTCTTCATCGCGAGCAACTCCAAGTGGGCCGACCGGTTCAAGCTGGCGCGCATCCCGATCATCGGCGACGACATCAAGGCCCAGCTCGGCGCGACCATCGTGCACCGCACCCTCACGCGCCTCTTTCGCGACCGGGGCGTGACCCTCGACGCCACCTACCAGCTCAACACCGGCGGCAACACCGACTTCCTCAACATGCTCAAGCGGGACCGCCTGACCTCCAAGAAGATCTCGAAGACCGAGGCGGTCCAGTCGCAACTCGAACATCGTCTGCCCGACGACCAGATTCACATCGGACCGGCCGATTACGTGGCCTGGCAGAAGGACAACAAGGTCTGCTTCCTGCGGATGGAGGGCCGCGGCTTCGGCGGCGTGCCGCTCAACCTGGAGCTGAGGCTGAGCGTCGAGGATTCGCCGAACAGCGCCGGCTGCGGCATCGACGCCCTGCGGCTGTGCCGCCTGGCGAGGGACCGCTGCGTGGCGGGGCCGATCGAGAGCGCGTCGGCGTACCTGATGAAGCATCCGCCGAAACAGATGAGCGACACGGAGGCGCGGGCCGGCGTCGAGGAGTTCATCGCGGGCCGGCGGACCTCGTAGGACCGCTGTTCTTGGGTTGTCGGGCGCAGGCTTTCGCACCCAGTCGGCATCTCCCAGGCATGGTCTCCAAGCTCATAAACATCCTGGTTAGTCCTGTACGTGATGGCTTGGCGCGCGGATTGGTCCGCGCCGGCCTCCGGCCGAACCACATCACCCTTCTGGGGATGCTCTGCACCCTCGGCGCCGGCATCGCCATTGCCGCGGGGCGGGACCACTGGCGGGCCTGGGCCGTGAGCCTCTTGGTGGGGGCGGGGGCCTGCGACCTCTTGGACGGCAGCATGGCCAACGTGGGCGGTCTCCGCACGCGCTTCGGCGCCGTGCTCGACTCCACCTGCGACCGCGCGAGCGATGCCGCGCTGTACCTCGGCATGGCCTTCTACTACATGACGCGGCCCGACGAGTGGGGCGGCGCGTCGCCGAACGTCACGCTGGCCGTGTTGGCCGGCGTCGGCCTCGTCTGGGCGTACCTCATCAGTTACATCAAGGCCCGCGCGGGCAACGAAGGCGTGGAGGCCGGCGGGGGATTCTGGCAGCGGCCGGAGCGGGTGGTCACCATGCTCCTGGGCCTCGGGTTCCACCATCTGCCCACGGCCGTGTGGATCCTGGGCGTCGCGCCGATCGCGACGCTGGCCCACCGCCTCTGGCGGGTGCAGCGGGCGTGCGCCGCGGCGGCGCCCGGCGACGGGCCGGACGGTTTCTGGGGCGTCCTCCTGTGGCGCTGGAGGCGGGGGACCCTTCCGTTCGACCTCCAGGCGGGCGCCACGATCGCCGCCCTCGTCTTCTGGGACCTCCCGCCCATCGACCCCCTGCGGGCGGTGGTCGCCCGTTTTATTGGCGCTTGACTTGGCGCGCGAAACGGATAGACTCGCGAGGCGTCCCGGGGTTCAGCGTGAAAGCGGTGGGAGGACGCGACGGCGGATGGGCAAAGGCTCCAGGTTTCTGGCCATCGTCATCCTGGCGGCTGCGGCGGGGACAGCGCCCACCACTCCCACGCAGTGCCTCCAGCAGCCGGGCCAGAACCCGCGCGTGTCGTGGACGGGGGACGTGGTGTACAAGACGCAGCCGGGAGACAACCCTTACAGCCTGGCCGAGCGTTTCTATGGTCACGGCTACATGGGATACAGGATCCAGCAGCGCAACCCCCTGGCGCCGACTTACCGGGGGGCCTACGCCGCCGGAATCGAGATCGCGATCCCCCCGGACAACAGGGGCCTCCCGATTGATGTCACGCGCTTTCAGAGGAAGCCCGCCAGGTAACCACACTCCGCCAGGGCGGAGGGGACAAGAGTGAGAGGAAGAACCATGCGAGCGTTGACTTGGGTGTTGGTCGTGGTCGTGGCTTTCGTGGCGATGGGTTGCGCGAAGAAGCGCGAAGAGTTGCCGCAGATGGAACCGGCGGACGTCGCGGCCACGCCGGCCGTGCCGACACCGGCGCCGGCGGTCATCGAGACTCCGGCCCCGACCCCGGCGCCGGTCCCCGCCCGGGTGGAGAAGCCCCCGGTGACAAGACCGCCCGTCGACCTGACGACCGCCTCGACCTACACGGTGAAGAAGGGCGACACGCTGATCTCCATCTCCCGCAACCTCTATGGCGACGACCGGTCGTGGCGCAAGATCTACGAGGCCAACAAGAACAAGATCGGCAATCCCGACAAGCTCAAGATCGGCACGGTCCTGGCGATTCCGCCGAAGTAGCGTCGTCGGATCGGGCCGCCTGACGAACCCGCGCCGAAAGTGTCGAGTGGGCCATCCTTCGGGCCATGGCGGCGCAGGCCTCTGGCCTGGGGCGTCCGGAGGCCGGCCGACCGGGCGCCGCGCCGTACGTGTTTAGCGTGGGTGGCACGGTCACGCGCCGTTGCGTGACCGTGCTTGCCCCCCAGGTGACCATGCACGGCCACGCAACAGCGCGTGGCCGTGCCACCCGGCAATCTGGTATGACGCTAAACACGTGCGCCGCGCCCGTTGTGCCCCCTGCGCTATGGCCACACTTCCCGAGACTGCTATAATGCCTTGGCGGTGAGGGATTCAGGAGCGCGGCGGATGAACCTTGGGCGGATGGGTGCGGCCTTGGGCGTGGCCTTGATGCTCGTCCTCGCCGCCGGATGTGGCGCCAAGCCGGGGGCCGCCAGGACAGCGACACCGGTCACCCCTTCCGCGCAGAAGCCCGATGCCGCCCGCCCGGAGACCCCGGGGGCCGCGCCCTCCCCGGCGGAGTCGTCCCGGCCGCCGGTCCCCACGCCGCAGATCACCGCCGGAACCGAGGCCGCGATCTTGGAGCCGCCCCGCCCCGTCGTGACCGTCGAGACGCCGGCGCCGCGCGAGAAGACGTCCGCCCTTCCCGCCGCGTATACCTGGCAGGCCGGCGACAGGCTTTTCCTCGTGGCCCGGCGATTCTACGGCGACGGAAGGCTCTGGACCAAGATCGTGGAGGCCAACCAGGCGATCCAGACCATGAGCGAAATCCCGGTGGGGACCGTCCTCCTCATTCCGGCCCGGTAGCGTGATCGCCCGGTCGCGGCAACCGGATCGGCGAACCGGCCCAAGCGCCGCGGCCTACGTGCCGAAGACAAGCTATTGGCCCGTCACAATTGAAACTGTCGGCAAGGTAAGCGCGGCGGGCAGTCTTGCCCGCCGCGCGGTGGGCAGGACTGCCCACCGCGCTACCCAGTTGCACTCACACGAACATGTGTGACGGACTACTATGACAGCACAGGATCCTTACACCAGGCCGCCGCAAGACCGCGAAGGGCGCTCGCGTCACCTCTCGCTCCGCGAGATCTGCGCCGATTTCGCACGGCGGGAGGCATGCCTGGCCCGTCGCGCGGCCGCCGCGGGGCTGAGCCGGCGCGAATTCCTCCGGCTGCTCGCAGCGGGCGCCGCCGCGGCAACGGTCGGGTCCGCCTGGCCGCACGGCGCGCGCGCCGCCGAAGCCGCGCCGAAAAGCCGCGTCGTCCTTGTCACTCACCCTGAAGTGCTGGTGAAGGAGTACCGCGTCAATCCGCCGATCATTAGCCAGATGCTCGACCGGGCGGTCGCGGAGCTGACGGGCAAACGCACCGAGGCCGAGGCCTGGCAGGCCATCGGCCGCGAGGACGACTTCGTCGCCATCAAGCACAACTCCATCGGCGCCCCCACACTCCACAGTCACACGGAGATCAACGACGCCGTCGCGGCCCGACTCGTGGCCAACGCCAAGGTCAAGCCCGATCGCATCCTGCGCGTGGACCGCGAAATCCCGGCGCCGTACAACGACCTCTCGCCGCCTTTCACGCTGCCGTCGCGCAACCTCAAGACCCACCTGCGGCGGCTCTACACCGACCAGGCCACCGCCATCGTCAACGTGGCGGTCCTGAAGGCCCACTTCGGCGAGGGTCTGTCGGAGGCGATGAAGAACCACCTGGGCAGCGTCAACAACCCGGCGTCCTTCCATGGCTGGGAACCCGAGCGCCTGCCGCGCAGCCTGCCGGAGTTGAACGCCCTCGAACCGCTGCGCCGCAAGACGCGCCTAGTGATCATCGACGCCATCCGCCCGCTCTTCGCCGGCGGCCCCGCCGACAACCCCGACTACCGCTGGGACTGCCGCGCCCTGATCGTCGCCACCGACCCGGTGGCGGCGGCGGCGGTGGGCCTGCGCATCCTCGAGGAGAAGCGGGCCGCCGTGCGCGGCAAGGAGTGGCCCATGACGGCCGCACGGGGCATGTTGGCCTACGCCCAGTCCATCGGCCTCGGCAACGCCGACCCCGACCGCCTCGACCTCGTCCGCGCCAACATGGGCTGACGGCGCGGCCGCGCCCACGTTTAGCCATCGCCGCATACCGCGATGAACATTTAGCCGCCCAGCTTGCTGGGCGCGCGTTCTCGGCAAGACAAACGCGCCCAGCAAGCTGGGCGGCTAAATGAGCCGCGGGGTTGCCACGGCCTACATGCTCAACACGGCAACGCCGCACCCTCGCCGGTTGCTTCCCAGCCCCTGTCCTGCTATAGTGACGCCTCGCCGGAAGGAGGAGTCCTTGCGAATCACGTTCGTGGTGCCGGGCCGCGGGCTGCACGGCGGCATCAAGGTGATGGGCGAATACGCCGGTCGCCTGCGCGCCCGCGGACACGACGTGACCGTCCTGTACCGCCGCACCGCGAAGGACGTGGAGCGGTGGCTTCGGCGGGTGCTGTCGCGCCGCGTGCCGGATGCGCTCGACGAATCAGGATGCCCGCTGGTCGGCGCCCTCGACCTTGTGCCGGAGTTCGCCCCCGACGCCGACGTCCTCGTGACCACGGGGCTCGAAGCGACCCGCGCCGCGGCCGCCTTTCCCCCCGGCAAAGGGCGGCTCGTCGAGATCGTCCAGGACGTCGTTCCGATGGAGGCCGCGCCCGACCTGGCGAAGGCCGTCATGGCCCGGCCCGCCCTGCGGGTCGCCGTGTCGGACCACGTGCGCGAGTACCTCAAGTCCCGGTTCGGCCTCGAGGCCATCGTGGTGCCGAACGGCGTGGACCACTCGCAGTTCTCCAACACCAACCGGCGGTTCCGCTCGCCGCGCAGCGTGGGCATGATGTACGTGCCCGGCCACATGAAAGGGACCGCCGAGGGCTTCGAGGCGATGGCCCGCGTGCGCGGCCGCTTCCCGGAGGTCCGGCTGGTCCTCTTCGGCGCAAGCCGCCCCCGCCCCCGCCCGCCGCGCACCGAGACCTACGTCCATCCCAAGGCGAAGCGCCTGCGGGGCATCTACTCGGGGTGCGAGGTCTGGCTCGCCCCCAGCCGCAGCGAAGGCTTCGGCCTGACGGTCCTGGAGGCGATGGCGTGCCGCGCGGTGCCCGTCGCGGCGCGGTCCGGCGGGCACGAGTTCATCATCGAGGACGGCGTCAGCGGGTTCCTGGTTCCCGTCGGCGACGCCGAGGCCATGGCCGGCCGCATCGCCCTGCTGGTCGAAGACGAGTCGCTCCTGCGCAAGATGTCGGAGGCCGCCCACGAGCGGAGCCTGGCCTTCGACTGGGAACGTTCCACCGACCGCCTGGAATCGCTCTTGAGGGAATGGGCAGCGCCCGCTTAGCATGACGGCGCTCGGGCGCTGACGGGTGTTGGTTGAGCCATCGCATGGCCCCCCGTAAAGGAATCGAGGATTGGACGGGCTGACGCGGGCGCTGGTGGAGGGCGCCGTGGCGGTCGTGAGGCCGCGAGGGCCGGTCGTCGAGATCGGCTCGCGCCAGGTTCAGGGCCTGGCCATGAGCGACTTGCGTCCGCTCTTTCCCGGCGCCGAGTACGTCGGCTGCGACATGGAGCCGGGACCCGGCGTTGACCGCCTCGAGCGTCTGGAGGCCCTCACTTTTCCCGACGGATGGGCCGGCACGGTCCTCTGCCTCAACGTTCTGGAGCACGCCTGGGAATTTCAGAAGGGCGTCTCGGAGCTTCGGCGGGTCACGGCCCCCGGCGGCATGGCGCTCGTGACCACGGCCTTCGGCTTCGACATCCACGGCTTCCCGGACGATTACTGGCGGTTCACGCCGCAGGCGCTCTCGCGGCTCTTCGCCGGTTTCGAGAGCGTGCTCTACGGCTGGCAGGGGCATGAGAAGACGCCGCGCCTGGTCTTCGTGCTCGGCCTCAAGGCGCCGCACGGCGACCTGGAGGCGCTGGCGGAGGCGTGGCGGCGCGAGACGGTCGCGCGGTGGGACGAGAAGCCGCCGGCCCGCGTGCGGATCGGCGCCGGCATCGGCGCCGCCCTCTTCGGCAAGCGGTACTTCCGCACCATCCGGCACTGGTGGGACCTCACGATCCGCGCGCGGCCGAAGGACGAGCCGGCCTGATGCCACCCGACCTTTCCGTCATCATCGTGGCGTATCGCTGCCGCGACGCCCTCGCGGACTGCCTGAAGTCGCTCGGACCCGAACGCGGCACC
>JAPLML010000708.1 GCA_026387055.1 Planctomycetota bacterium
CATGCTGCTCGGCGAGCAGGAAAAGGCGTCCTTCAGGCAGCTCCAAGCCGCCCGAGAGAAGCCGGCCGAGGAACAGGGCCGCCTGGGCCTCCAACTGGACCGCTGGCCGCGCGTGGAGGCCCTGCCGCAGTCGCCCGCCGCCGACGCCGGGATCAAGACGGGCGACGTGGTCGTCAAGGTCAACGGCCGCGACGTGCAGGCGGCCGACGCGAGGGAGGCCATGGGGCTCCTCGCCGGCCCGGCGGGTAAGGCCGTCACGCTTACCGTGCGCCGCGGCGATGCCCAGATCGAGGTCCGCCTCCAGCGCGCCGGCGCGGGGGCCCTGGCGGTGCGCTCGAATCTGCTGGATCGAGATATCCTTTACATTCAGATTCCCACCCTGGAAGGGCGGGGCATCGGCGAGAAGGTCGCACGGCTCCTGCGCGAGGAGGGCGGCGCCAAGGCCGCGGCGATCCTCCTGGACCTGCGCGATGACCCCGGCGGCCGGCCGGAAGAGACCGATGCCGTCGCGGGCCTGTTCCTCGACGCCAGGCTCCTTCACCTCCACGCCTTCCGCAGCGGCAAGCGCATCGGATTCCGGTCGCCGCCGGGCGGGATCGCGACGCCCGTGGTCGTCCTCATGAACCGCAGCACGGGCAGTGCCGCGGAGATGCTGGCCATGGCGCTGAAAGACAACGGGCGGGCCACGCTCATCGGCGAGACCTCCGCGGGCGCCCTCTTCGGCAAAGACCTGGCGGAACTGAAAGAGGGGTACGTCATCCTGTTCCGGTCGGAACCCACGGTCCTGTCGCCATCGGGCCGGGACTACGCCGGCCGCGGCATTCCGCCCGACATCCAGTGCGCCGACGAGCGGCAGGCCGGCCGCGACGCCGTTCTGGAGACCGCCAAGCGGTTCATCGACGACCACGTGCGCAGCCGGCGCGGATTCGCTCGTTGATGTTCTCGCGTTCCATCTCGGCGACGCCCAGCAGCACGGCGGCGATGATCTGGCCCACGACCGACGGCTCGCCCGCACCGTCGCAAAGTACCTCAAGTCGGCGCCGAAACTCGCCGAGTGGATCGAAACCAACGTCCCGAAGGGCCTCACCGCCCTTATCCTGCCGCCCGCACACCGCAAACGCATGCGCCCAACCAACATGCTCGAAAACCTCAACAAACAGATCAAACGACGTACCCGTGTCGCCACGCTCTTCCCGAACGAGGCGTCACTCCTGCGCCTCGTCGCCGCCGTCCTCGTGGAAATCACCGAAGACCGGGAAACCGGAAAGGTCTATCTCGATATGACCGTCACAGAGGAGAACCCCTGACCCGCCGTCAACAGAGGAATTTGCAGAAAGGAAGCTGCTTTACCGAGGTCCAGGGCGACATGCACTTCGTTGACGAGGATTGGTGGATCGCAAGGCAGCGCAAACTCGCGCAGAAGGAGGATCGCCTCCGCCAAGGGCTGCTGCAAGACGAGCCGGCATCGGTATCGCGGATCCCACCATGCCTTCCCCGGCTTGACGTGACGCGACCCGCATAGGGCCGAAAGGCAATCGAGCACCTGTCTCCGCGGCTTGCGGGTGAGCCAGACCGCTAACGTGTCGATGTAGGCCAACACGTCAGACGGAACGAAAAAGTCCGCTTCTGATCTTGGTTTCATGCCCTTGGCACCAGAGTGCAGGGCACGCAGGAAGGTGAGGGTGTCAGGCAGTTCGGACTTGCGGTGCTTCCTTGGCGTGATGGATTGGTCGGATGACTGCCTGGACGTCTGTATCATGGCAGATTCCTTGGGGATGTCAGGCCGGCCAGGCGAGGCAGACGTGAGAGGAATCTGCCAGGAATCCCCACGCTGCCTATGGCCTGGGCCGTGCCCGACGCCCATCAACAGAAGCCGCACCGTCGTAGGAGAGAGGACACGGATGACGCTGTGGCTGGCCGACGCTCGCGATGCCGCTTAGGTTCGCCTGGGATCACGCGCCAGCCCCATATCTTCGCTCGCGCCATGCTACGCTTGGGCGCGCAGCGGTCAACGAGAAAGTGCCACCTATCTAGAGAAAAAGCCGTTACTCAGTAACGGGTTCAGCGCGCTGCTTTTGGGCACTTTCTCGCTGGAAATGCAGGTCTTGTGGTTTTACTACAGTACCATTTCAGTAAAAAAGACCGGTACATGGCCGCCATCGCACGCTAGAACACGACGATCTGCTGGCCAGGTGCCGCCAGATAGCCGCCGCACTCTACCGGTTCGACGCCGAGCAGCCAGCGTCTCGTAGATCGTGGGCGCCGGGCTGGTGCGCGTCGGTAGATACACGGCCTCTCGGCCCGGGCTCATGACAAGATCCTCAGGGTTTCGCGCACCATCGCCGACCTCGAGGCCGCCCCCTCCGTCACCGCCACCCACCTGGCCGAGGCCGTGCAGTACCGGCGGCTGGACCGGAACCTGTTTGCGTGAGGCCCGTGCGTGATTTGCGCCACCGCAAAGGCCTAACCGTCGAGAATCCGTGCGGCCTCCGCCTGGTCGATATCCGTGATGTACGGTATCCCGCTGATCGCCGCTGCCTCGCGGGTCAGGGCCGCGATGTCCTCCCGCGCGATATGCTCAAGACCGAACTTGCGGCTGCCGGCCATCAGTTGCCGCAGGCCCTGGGCCAGACGCTCATAGTACGTGTAGAGGCCCAAGGCGCCGGTCGGGAGTTTCTCGAACGCGTCGTTTCCCAGTTCCTTGCGGAGGGCGCCGGCGGTCACGAAGATCTCGTCCTTCGAGTTGCCGAAGCGCTCGATGTACACCAGCATGTCGCCGCTGCCGATGGCCAGGCCGATGGTCTTCCCGACCATCGCCGCCGCGATGGGGGCCCGGGCCATGCCGACCAGTTTGACGTAGGGAGCGCCGAGCGCGAGTCCCTTGAAGATCTGGTCCTCGAAGGCGAATCCGCCCGCGACGGCCAGGGCCGGCAGGCGGGCGCCCTTGGCGGCCAGGCGGCTCGCGTACTGGTGGAGCAGCGAGTGCAGGTAGACCGGCGGCACGCCCCACTCGTTCATCATGCGCCAGGGGCTCATGCCGGTGCCGCCGCCCGCGCCGTCCACGGTCAGCAGGTCGATGCCATACTTCGAGGCGAACACGAGGGCCCGCGCCAGGTCCGAGGGCCGGTACGCGCCCGTCTTGAGGAAGACGTACTTGGCGCCGGCCTGGCGGAGTTGCTCGACCCGCTGGGCGAAGCCTTCCTCGGTCACGATGCCGACGCGCGAGTGCCGCTCGAACTCCTTGAACGCGCCGCGCTGGAATTCCCGGATCACGTCCGGATCGGTCGGGTTCGGCATGACCAAGTACCCCCGCTCGTGGAGGGTCTGGGCCTTCTGGAGGTCCTTGATCTTGACCTCGCCGCCGATATCCTTGGCGCCCTGGCCCCACTTCATCTCCACGCACTCGACGCCAAGTTCCTGGACGGCGTATTCCTGGGCGCCGAGGCGCGTGTCCTCGATGTTGGCCTGCACGATGATGGCGCCGCAGCCCTCGCGCTGATGGTCCTGGTAGAGTTTCACGCGGCGCTTCAGGTCGACCGTGTCGACGACGCGGCCCTTCTTGATGACGGCCTCGGGGTCCATGCCGACGACGTTCTCGCCGATCGTGAGGCCCGTGCCGGCCAGCGCCGAGCCGATGGCCAGGCCTTCCCAGTTGTTCTTGGCGATGTTGGTCGACCCGATGCCGGGGATGATCCAGGGGTACCGGAACTTGATGCCCTTGTCGTGGCCGATGACCACCTCGAGGTTGACCGCGGGGAAGATGGCCTTGTCGCTGTCGGCCTCCACGCCGTGGGCGCCGATGACGGTGCCCATGATGTTGAAGTGGGAGTAGTCCACCGGGTAGGTCTTCTCGGCCGCCGTCGTGATGACGCCGAACGGCTGCGGGTAGATGACCTCGTGGCCCCGGTAGGCCGACTTGCCCACCTCGCACATGCCGATGCACCCGTCCACGCAGGTGACGCACATGCCCGAGGCGGGCACGACGGAACCCACCGTCCGATTCTTGGAGAGCGTGGCGGCAGAGGCGTTGACCCTGGAGAGCGTGACGGACATGGGGATTCAATCCTTTCTGGCTATTTGCCTTTCTGAATTTCGCAGGCCACACAGGGCTGCATGTAGCACAGCATGTCGTCGAAGCCTTCTTTGTCGAGGCAGGGCGGGCTCAGGTTGGCACACCCGCCGCAGATCGCCTTGTCCGGCTCGGTGTAAGTGCAACGGAGTTCGCACGCCGGGCACACGTACATGCACCCGCCGCAGAGGCGACAGAGGTCGGACTTGACGTCAAAGGGCGTGCCGATGCTGCGTTTTTCGCCGCGGTAGCGAAAGCCGATGGCGCCGGCCATCATCTGCTCGCGGCACATCCGAACGCATCGCCCGCACAGGATGCAGTTCTCGTACTCCTGCCGGAACCGCTGGTGCCGCACGTCGTGGGCCGAGGCCAGGTCCTGGATCGTCTTCGACTGGGGACACGAGGCCAGCAGGAGTTCGAGGATCATCTTGCGGGCCCTGACGACGCGGGATGAGGCGGTACGGACCTTGAGGCCCGGCTCCGCGGGGTACGTGCACGACGTGACGAGTTTCGCCGTCGGCCCTTGGCCGATCTCCACAACGCACAGCCGGCAGGCGCCGTAGGGTGTCAGGCCTTCCATGTGGCACAGGGTCGGGACCGGGAAGCCAATGAACTGGGCGGCCTCCAGCACGGTGGAGCCTTCTTCGACCGACACGGGCAGGCCGTTGATCGTCAGCGTGATCATGCGGAGGCTCCCCCTGCGGCCGCGCTGTGGGCCTCATCGGGCTGGGGTTGAGTGAACGCGAGGTCGCATCGGAGGCACCGGCGGGCCTCGCGAGTGGCTTCCTCGACCGACAGGGCCAACTCGACTTCGGCGAAGTTCTTCTTCCTCGATTCGATCGGCAGCGCGGCGGGCTCGGCCCGGGCGGCCCCCTCGCGCTCTTCATCGCTGACAGCGGCAGCCTCGACAAAGACGTCCGGCAGCCGTGTGCGGGGCGGCTCCGCAAGTGGCTCACCGCGAAGGAAGCGGTCGATCACCACGGCCGCACGCCGCCCCGCGGCAATGGCATCGACCACCGTGTTGGGGCCCGTGACGAGGTCGCCGCCCGCGAACACGCCGGGCCGGCTGGTGGCAAGGGTACGCGGGTCCGCCTCCAGCCTGCCGCCCTTGTCGAGGTCCAGGCCCATGGAGGCAAGACAGTCGCTGTCGGGGCGCTCGCCGATGGCGACGATCAGCGTGTTCAGGGAGATGCTGAACTCGCTGCCCGGCACGGGGACAGGCTTGCGCCGGCCGCTGGCGTCCACCTCGCCGAGCGTGTTGCGGATGCACTCGATGCCCACGAGGCGGCCGTTCTGCGAGTAAATCCGGACGGGCGAGACCATCGTCTCAACCCGGACGCCTTCCTTGACGGCCGTCTCGATGTAGCGGATCTTCACCGGAGAGACGAGCGTTTCGAGTTTGATTCCTTCCTCCAGCGCAGCATCCACCTCTTCGGCGTAGGCCGGCATCTCCTGGCCGGTGCGGCGGTAGAGGAGGGTGACGCTCTGGACGTTGGCCTGGCGGATGGCGACGCGGGCGGCGTCGACGGCGGAGTTGCCGCCGCCGATGATCGCCACGTGGCCGCCGGCGAGTTCCTCGCCCCTGAGGTTGAAGGCCTTCAGGAACTCGATGGAGGGGTAAACGCCTTCGAGGGCTTCGCCCGGCAGGTCCAGCCGCCAGCTCTTGTGGGCGCCCAGGGCGAGGAAGACCGCCTTGAAGCCGTCCGCGAAGAGGCCGTCAATCGTGGTATCCCGCCCCAGGACGGTTCCGCACCTGACCGTGACATTGCCGTTGAGGAGGGATGCGACCTCCTTCTTAAGGATGCTGCGGGGCAGGCGGTAGGCCGGAATACAACTGACGAGCATTCCGCCCGGCTCGTCCTCGGCCTCCAAGAGCGTCACCCTGTGGCCGAGGAGCGAGAGCTGATGGGCGGCCGAAAGACCGGCCGGGCCGGCGCCGACCACGGCGACCTTGGCCCCGCCCTTGCCGCGCTGCGCGGCCTTCGCGGGCTTGTAGGCGGAGGGATCCACGCGGTCCGTGACGAACCGCTTCAGCGCGCGGATGGCGACCGGTTCGCCGCCGCTTACCCCCAACTGGCATTTCTGCTCGCACTTGCGGTCGCATACCCGGGCGCAGATCGACGGAAACGGGTTGGCCGAGCGGATGACCTGGTAGGCCTCCTCGTACCGGCCCTTTTCGATGAGGGCCACGTAGCGCCACGCTTCCGTCTCCAGGGGACAGGCCGCCTGGCAGGAAGCGCCCACGAGGTCGCGGCAGACAAAGGCGTCGCACTTCTTGTCCACCACGTGTCGCTCGTATTCATCCCGGAAGTAGCGGAGGGTGCTCAGAACGGGGTTCGACGCCGTCTGCCCCAGGCCGCACATCGTGGTGTCCTTGACGACGCGGGCCAGTTCCTCAAGGAGTCCGAGGTGCTCAAGCGTCCCCCGACCGTTGGAGATGTCGTCGAGAATCTCGTACATCCGCTGGGTGCCCTTGCGGCAGGTGAAACACTTGCCGCAGGATTCCTCCATGAGAAACTTCATGAAGTACCGGGCGATGTCGACCATGCAGGTGTTTTCGTCCATC
>JAPLML010000439.1 GCA_026387055.1 Planctomycetota bacterium
CCGAACCCGACGGCGGGACCGCCGGGCCGAGGGCCGACGTTGGCATCGCCGCCGCCTGGCGCCGTTTCGGCGGGCACCAGCGACGGCAGCGCCAGCACAACACCCATCAACATCACCATGCACAATCGAGGGAGCACAGGCATCTCCTTTTCCAGAGAACGCCCAGGTTGCATTGCCGCAAGCCGCGTCATGGGGGTCACCGCTGCGCGGCGCCTCTGAGGATCTGGTTGCGCGCCGACGGCCGAATCCGCCGCGCCGAATGACGGCCTTATTTCTCCAGCGCCACTTCGCGCGGCGGGTCTCCCGACCCGCCGCGCACCGGCGTTATCTCGCCGCCCGGGGGGCAATTGCCGCGCGGTGGGGCCGGAGACCCACCGCGCACGAGGTTAAGTGGCGTATTATTATCAGCGAGGTTCCGGGGGGCGTCCTGGAGGTCCACCGGGAGGTCCACCGGGAGATCCGGGTGGAGGTCCGGGTGGAGGCCCGAACGGGCGGTCGCGGGAGAAGACGCTTCCGGTGAAGGGCTCGCCGGTCAGCTCTTTCCAGACCTCGGCCTGGGCCGGAGTGAGCTGGTCCAGGATGTTGGCGATCGCTTCCTTCTTGGCGCGTTCGGCCCCTCCCCCGGAGGGATCCCCCCGAGGACCCGGCCCGAAACGCGCATCGCGGGACTTGGCCTGGATGGCCCGTATGCGATCTCGCTGCTCGGCTGTGAGCGACAGGGCCTGGACGACTTCGGGTTCGCTGAAGGCCTGGGGCCCTTGGACCTGCCGGCAGATCTGGCGCAGCCGCGCGGCTTGCTGGGGCGTCAGGACGTTGCCCAATTGCCCCTCCAGCGCGCCGGCCATCGCGGAGAATTTCTCCCGCTTCTGGTCCGAGGTCATCTGGCGGAAATCCTGAAAAGCGCCGCCAGGCGGCCTGCCGAACGAATCTTCCATGAACTTCCTAAGCTTGTCGGTCTGCTCCGGCGACAGTCCCAGGTCCTTCCGGACCGATTCCTCGCCGAGCAGCCGCAGGCGGAACTGCATGGCGAAGAACGTGTCGAAGGCCGACAACTCCCCCAGGATGGTCGCGACCCGAGAGCGGGCCGCGTCGAGTTCGGCGCTGATCGACGGGTCGTCCCTGCGGTCTGCGAGGAAGCTCTGGTAGTAGGCCAGCGACGCCTCGAGCATTCTCCTGCGGACATCGCCGAATTCAGGCTTGTCCATCTCTTCGGCGGCGATCCGGGAGAAGAAGTCAACCGCCTCGCGGGCCTGTTTGAAGCTCTTCTCGGCGCGGGTTCGCTGCTGCTCGGCCTCCGTGGCCTTGCTGCGTTCCCTCTCGTAGGCGGCCTTCGTCTTGGCCTGCTCGTTGGCGATGAGCAGCGTGCTCGCGAGGAGGCCGACGGCCGCCAGGAGCAGCATCGCCAGGGCGGACATCGCCAGCGACCGGTGCCGCCGCGTCCACTTCACCGCCTTGTCCCAGAGCGAAGGCGGACGGGCCAGGATCGGCTCGTCCCGCAAGAACCGGCGGAGATCTTCCGCCAGCGCACCGGCCGTCGGGTAGCGTTCGGGCGGGTCCTTGGCGATGGCCTTCGCGAGGATCGTCTCCAGCTCCGGCGGCAGGGCCCGGTCGATGGAGCGGGGCGAACGCGGCTCGTGCGACCCGATCTGGCGCAGGAGTTGCTCGCGCGACTCGCCGGGTATGGCCCGCTCCAGGGTCAGCAGTTCGTAGAGCGTCAGCCCGAGGGAGTAGACGTCGGTGCGCTGGTCCAGCACCGCCCCCCGGCCGGACGCCTGTTCGGGGCTCATGTAACGCAGAGTGCCCAAGAGGTCCCCCGTCCGGGTCAGCCCGCCGTCGGCGTAGAACTGGGCGAGCCCGAAGTCGGTGATCCAGAGATTGCCGCGGACGTCCAGCAGAAGGTTTTCGGGTTTGATGTCGCGGTGGACGACGCCTTGCTGGTGGGCGTATTCCAGGGCTTCCGCCGCCTGGAGCCCCAGGCCTGCCACGGTCCGGAAGAACGTCGACCGCTTCGACGAGTGCAGCAGGGAGAGGCTCTCGGCCGGTGTCGCGGAACTCGTCCCCGGCGGCAGCAACGGCGGAACACTCTCGCTCGCCTCTCCTTCCGCCGCGGACGCCTGCCCCGGAGAACCGGCCTGCCTCCGGACGGTCGGGGCGGGCCCGCCGCCGGGTGCTTCACGCACGGGTGTTGATGGCTTGTCCGCGTGGCGCCCGGTCGCTGCCCGCAAGGCGCGGATCACATCGGCCAGGCTCTGGCCCGAGATGAGCTGCATCGCGTAGTAGTGGACCGACCGCTCGCACCCGACGGCGTAGACGGGCACGATGTTGGTGTGGTGCAACTGGGCCGCCGTCTGCGCCTCGTTCCGAAACCGCTGGAGGTGTCTGGCGTCAAGCGTGGCCGCCAGCGGCAGCACCTTGACGGCCACGCGGCGGCCCAGGGAGAGCTGCATCGCCTCGTAGACCACTCCCATGCCGCCGCGGCCGATCTCCCTCACGAGCTTGAAATCCCCAAGCGGCTGGGCGATCGCCACGTCAACAGCGGGGCTGCCGCCTGTACTGCCCGCCGAGGTTGCCGACGAACCCTTCATCTGGGCCGCGGCGGAGTGGAGAAAGGTCAGGCTGTCGAGGCAGGCGGCCAACTCTTCCGCGATGTCGGCGTAACGCGTGAGGAACTCCTGCCGGCTCGGCTGCTGACCCGCGTCCAGCGCGGCCATATACTCCTGAACCGCGGCCAGCAAACGCGGGTTCTCGCTGCCCGGAAACGCGGATGCCTCTCGGGTCGTGTCGAGGTCCTCGGGACGTTCCTGCCGCCTCGGGTTCGTCGGATTCATGACACACCCTCCAGCAGGCGGCGCAGAAGCGCCAGCGCCCGCACCCAGAGCTTCTGCACACTGTTCTCGCTCCGGTTCATCCGCTGCGCCACCTCCCGGAAGGTCAGGCTCTCCAAGTGGCGCAGGACGATCACCTCCCGGTAGTCCTCGGGCAACCGGCCCAGGGCTTCGGCCAGCAAGAGCGCTTGTTCGCGGCGAGAGGCGTGCTGGCTCGGCGTGCTGTAGGAGGCGAGCAGCCCGCGGTCCAGGACCAGGGACGACTGGTCGATCTGGGCCGCCAGTTCCCGCTCCAATTTCACGTCCCGCTTCTTCGTGCCGAGATAGCGACGCAGCGCGAGCGCCATCTGGCCCGCCAGGATGCACCGCAGCCAAGCCACCAGCTCGGCCTCGCTTGTGCCTCGGAACTGCCTGAACTGCCGGTGCGCGTCGAGGAACGTCTCCTGCACGAGGTCACCCGGATCGACCTTTCCTTGGAGCCGCGGGCCGATCTGCGCCCGCACCAGCAGCGTGAGGTACTGCGCGTACGACTCCAACAGTTCCCCCAGCGCGGCCTCGTTGCCGCCTCGGGCCTCCTGAATCAAGCGCTCGGGGTCTAAGGACATACGCCTGCCGTGCCTTACGAAGGAAGCTCCGCGGATGATTCTAGTAGGCCGTCACACGTGTTCGTGTGAGTACAACTGGGTAGCGCGGTGAGCAGTCCTGCCCGCCGCGCTTACCTTACCGACAGTTTCAATTGTGACGGACTACTAGTACCGCTCCGGGGAGATTGCGCAGCTTTTTCGCCGAGGGCGCCGCGGTCGGCTGGTCCGCCAGTGCCAAGCGACGCGGGCGGGCCGCAGGTCATCGGAGGCCTCAGTCGAGCACTCCCATCGTTACCAGTTGCGCTTCCTGGCGGACGCTGACCACGTCGCGGAGTTCCTTCTGCGCGGCTTCCACCTCGGCCTTGGCCTTCGCCCGTGCCTCGCGCAGGGCGGCCAGCGCGGCCTTGAGTTCTTCCGGCTTGGACTCCTTGTTCTCGAGGAGCGTCTGGAGTGCCTCGGTTTTCTTCTCGACGTCGCTCTGCTGGCGATCGCCCTGCGGACGGTCGTCCCGCCGCCGGTCGTCCCGCCGACGGTCGCCGGGTCCGCCCGGACGGCCCATGGAGCCCATTCCGCCGCGCGTCTGGCGCTGGAGCGTCTGCACCTTGTCAATCATCGGCTGGAGGATCTTCCACTCCTCTGGGGTGGCTCCGAGAGATTCCCTGAACCGCTCCGACATCTGCTGTCGGAACTGCTCCATGCGTTGGCGCCCCTCCTCCGCGTTGGCCCCGCCGGGGGGCCCGCCGGGGGGCCCGCCGACGGCACCGCCGGGGGAGGGCCCTGGGCGTTCCTGGGAGATGGCTTGCTGGGTCCAAGCCCCGGCCCCAATCACGAGGAGCACCAGTAGCACAACAACGCCATGTCGCAACATGCTCAGCCTCCTTACCAAAGAGTTCCCGATTTGGAAACAGTTATCAACGCCTCACGTTTGACGGGCTGCTCAGCCCTGACGATCTCCTTGTTCCGCTGCACCGCCTCTACCGGCCGGGGCCCCAGCCCCCCGGGCCTCGGGGGCCTGGCCAGTCGGCGGCCCGGTCGGGTGGGCCGGGCCGGTCAGGACGGTCAGGCCGATTGGGTGGGCCGGGCCCCATGCGCCTGTCGCCCCCCGGCATCGTGACCCCAAAGCCCGGCGTCGGCAGCCACTCGAATGGGAGAACATAGACGCCCTGCTCGCCGGACGGCATCTTGAACCGGCCCATGGTGGTCCCGAGAAGGGCCACCTGCATTCCCGCTGTCCATTCCTTCGATCCGGCGGCGGCCTTGCCCGTGGCTTCAGCCAGCAGATCGACGCGCAGGGCCACCACCTCCCTGGCGTTCTGCACCCCCAGGCACACGTACTTGCCGTCGGGGCCATCGATCGTCTCGTGCACCTCGCCGTAGAAGAGGGCGCCGCGCGGGAACGTGCTGGCGTGCCAGTTGGGGGCGTCCGACCAGAAACCGACCGCCAGCGCGCTCTGGAATCCCTGGGGGGCCTGCGTTAGCGTTTTCAGCAGATCCCGGCCTGCGGTCCGGACGGCCGCGCGGGTCTGATCCTCGGCCACAGGGGTCCAGATGACGCGCGTCCCCTCGATGGCCACGTTGCTCAGGAGGGCCTTCAGGGCCGGAGTGAACGCGACGCCATCGCCGCGGCACGTGGGACATCCCCAGCCGGGCGGGCCGCCCCTCATGCCCTCCTTGTGGGGCTTGCCGTTGCACGTAGGGCAGACCATGCCGGTCCGGACGGCCTGCGCTGCCTTGGTGAACTCGCCGAGCGTAGGCGGCTCGCCGGGGAGCCGCAGCAAGCGGACCGGCCAGACCGGCTTCGGAAGCTCCGAGAGAGGCTTGAGCTGCGGCGGCGCGGAAAGGAGGGTCTTTCGGAACGGGGCGACCGGCACGGCAAGCGAGACGGCCAACCCCCGGGCGGCAAGGTCGATCTTCACGGCCACAACGGCACCTTGGGCATTGACCACCGGCGCCCCGGAGGCGGCATCGAGGCGCACGCCCTCCATCCGCAAGAAGGCTTCGGCGGCCTCGGGCGGCGCGATGCCGCACCGCTGGGCCAGGTCTTTCACGAGCGGCCCGCGCACCAAACGTCCAGAGGCGGCACTGAGTTCCCAGCACCACGGCCATCCGACGGCGGCCGCCATCGGCGCGGCGTCAACCGGGGGCGCCTCGGCCGCCAACTCGAGGCCGCCGCGGCTCGGCGTCTCCGCCTCAACCCGCAGCGCCACCAGCCCCGTCGACGAGTCGGCGAGGCCGAACTCCTTGGCCGTCGCCGAGGGGCCGTTCGCAAACTTGAAACTGACCGAGGACACGCCCGGCTGCCCCACCGCCCCCAGGTCCGTGAGCACGAAGCGGCCTTGGCCGAGGAGGAAGCCGTTGACATAGGCCACGGGCACCCCCCAACCGTTGAGGACCGTCACCTGGCATGTGCCGGGCGACACTTTCTCGCGGACGGCACTCAGGTTGATGGCCGCAGGCCCTGTCGGAGTGGCTTCACCGCCGGGGGACCCCGAGGCCATCAGGCCCAGGACAAGCAACCCGACCACGGAGCCGATTCGGTAGTACATGAGTACCTCCCCGTTGCCGATTGCACTCTCAAGCGATTTCGGAGAAACTATGAAAGCCGGGCCTCTCCGGTTTGGCTAGGATTCGGGCGCAAGTCCCACTAACGCTGAACACGTACCAGAGGGCTTTCTTGCCTCTAATCCGCAATCCGCAATCTTCCTAAGAGGGTGGTTGCGCGCCCCGCCCCGAACCGCCGTGTGTTCTGCGGGCCTCGTATCCCGGTCTGTAGAGCCGGTGTAAGCGCCTTTTCATGCGTGACCACTATGCTATCCGACGTACCGCCGGCGTGGGTTCGACATCGGCAGCGGGATGCCTGGTGCCACCATTCGCAGCCACACCCCGTCGGGGATGGGTTGATTCGCCGGCGGCTTCGTGCTACCGTCGAATGGCACTTCGGGAAGGAGCGTGCCGGTGGATGCCTCATCGGAAGATGCGGCGAGCAAGGACCGCCCCCCTATCCTGCCGCTGCGGGAACAGGCGCGGGTGATCCGGGAGATTCTCCGAAAACGCCTCGAAACCATCTTGCCCACCGCCATGCGGGAGGCGGGTTTCGACATGTGGGTGATCCTCTGCCAGGAGGATGACCTCGACCCGGTGTTTGTTTCGATGATGCCGATGGACACGTGGTGTCCGATCCTCCAGATGCTGGTGCTCTACGATCGCGGGGCCGGGGAGGGCGTCGAGCGCATCAGTATCGCGATGACCAACACGGGGGGCCTCTTCGAGCAGCCGTGGAAAGGGCGCCACCACGAGGAGCAATGGCCGCTGCTCGGCCGGATCATCGGCGAGCGCGATCCGCGGCGCATCGGTCTGAACATCGGCCAAGTGCAGTGGGCGGCCGGCGGCCTGACGCACAACCTGTTCGAGCAGCTCGTCCATGCCCTGCCAGGCAAGTATGTTGACCGCCTGGCTTCGGCCGAGCCTATGGCCACCCGGTGGCTCGCCACACTCACGGACGAGGAGGTCAAACTCTACGAGGACGTGGTCGCCGTGGCCCGCCGGATCATCGCCGATTGCTACAGCCGCGGGACCATCGTGCCCGGCGAGACGACGGCCGAAGACCTGGAGTGGCAGTACTGGCAGCGCTGCGCCAACCTGGGCCTCGAAGTGTCGTTCAGGCCCTTCTTCAACCGCGTGCGGCGCGACACGTTGAAGGAGCAGTTCGGCAAGGACGACCGCGCGATCCGGCCCGGCGACCTGATCCACTGTGACTGCGGCATCCGCTACCTGCGCCTCAGCAGCGACCACCAGCACTGGGCCTACGTGCGGCGGCCCGGCGAGACGGAGGCGCCCGAGGGCCTCCGGCGGCTCCTGGCCCAGGCCAATCGTCTCCAGGACATCTTCCGGGCGGAGTTCCGCGAAGGCCTGACGGGCAACGAGCTGCTCGCGCGCATTCTCGCCCGCGCCGGCGACGCGAAGGTCCCGAATCCCGCGGTCTACTCCCATTCGCTCGGGCTCCTCCTCCATGAACCCGGGCCGCTCATCGGGCTGCCTTGGGAGCAGAAGCGCTGCCCCGGCCGAGGCGACGTGGCCTTACGGCCCAACTACGCCTTCACCATGGAGTTGTCGGTGGCCGACGCCGTGCCTGAGTGGGACGGCCAGAAGGTCTGTCTGTCGATCGAGGAGGACGTGGTGTTCACTCGCAACGGCTGCCGTGTCCTCGGCGACCGCCAGACGGCCTTCCACCTGGTGTGACGCGGCCCCAGAGTTGCACAAAGAGCCGCCCGCCCAGGTCTTCGGACTGAGAGAGCGCCTGGTCCGCAATCAGGCGGTTGGGGCTTCAAGTCCCATCGGCGCCACCACCGTTCACGGGCGGGGAGGCCCATGCGAAGCCTTCCCGCCCCTCTTCGTCGCCTACTTCGAGTATTTGCTAATGAGGACCTTGAACCTGGGTTGCTGGATATACTTGGCAAAGGAGGGGTCCTCGGATGCTTGTGCCACGTATTTCCGGTCGAGTTTCAGCGCTTCTTCGAGGTAGGAATACGTTTTGTCAGGCACTCCCTGTTCCGCATAGGTGCACGCCAGGTTGTAGTTGCTCGAGCCGAGCAACCGCTTGTCTGGCTTCTTTCTGGCGACCGCCAATGACTTCAGGAACGCCGCCTCGGCCTTCCGGGCGTCCTTGGACATGCCGGCGCACAGACCTATGCCTTCCTGGATCTGCCACTGTTCTTCCAGGGTGAAAGCCATCTCGCCCCCTTCCTTTGCCGCCCGTTCGTAGTGCACGATGGCCTTGTGGTAATCTTTCACCTGGTACTGAAAAAGGCCACCCCATGCCTGGTACGCGTGGGGGAGGTCTTTCAGTCCGGTGTCCAGGAACTTGTAGCACTCCAGCGCCCTGACCGCTTGCCCCTGCTTCAGGAAGCCGGCGGCCTTGGCGTCGAGCACTTCGAGGAGCCTGCTCAGATACGCGCTCCTGACTTCCTGCTGGATCTTCGTGTCCGAGGTGGAGACAACCATGATGATGTTTCCCCAGCGCACGCAACCCCACTGGATGTCGCCCGGAGTCCCCGGGTTGGCCCAGCCCTCGAGAATACTGAAAAGGGTTTCCGCCCCCTGGCCCCCCTTCACGGAGAAGAAATCGACGTTGAACGACTGCCCTGCGACCGTCAGCGGCTGGCAGGCCTTCTCAATCACCGTGACGCCGAACGACTTGGACGCGATATCCACCGTCGCAAGCAGATTCACGTCGTGCTGGTCCCGAACCAGGCGTTTCTCGAGCAACGTCCAGCCTTGCGGCAGCTTTTCCCTGGGAATAAGCACGTCCCCCAGGGACGTGATCGGCGTGAACTCCGCTTCACCCGCAATCGCCGCACAAGGAATCGCGAGAATCGCCGCCAGCGCCAGGACCGATCGCTTGCCGACCATGATCCGACCCTCCTCACAGTGCAGGCTGGGACTGAAAAGGCCGCCCGTGACTGGCGGGGTACCCCACTGCCCAATACCTCCGTCCTGGAGCGGATATCGAGCCAGTGCTTCCACGAGCCGCTGGAATGCCGTGGCGCCGCCTCAGGCCCGGGCCAAGTCTGCGGCGTGTTTCTGGATCTTGCGCACCGCCTCGGCGATCCGGTCCATCTCCGCGCGGTCGGCCAGCAGGACGTTCTGGGTCATCCAGGCCCCCTCCGCGCAAAGCCGATCGTTGGCCGGACACGTGTTCTGCTTGTCCCACAGGGCCAGGCGCTCCTTCGAGACCAGCCGCTGGAACCCGCGCGACTCGAGCGTCTCGCGGATGAAGGGAAGCTTGTTGAGCGGCGTATATCCGCTCGAGGCCGAGACGCCCTCCGCCGAGAGGGCCTACAGGAAGGCGGCCCGCGGCAGCCCGGCGATCGCATCGCTATTATAGCGGAACATCTAGAGATGATAGGCGTTTCGCGTGCATCCCTCGTACATCCCGGCCGGCCGGATGCCGGGGATCTGGCGGAGCAGGCTCGTCAGCGCCTGGGCGTTCTGTTCGCGCCGGCGGGCCTGCTC
>JAPLML010000014.1 GCA_026387055.1 Planctomycetota bacterium
CTACGCGGTGGAGTTGCGGTACGGCGTCCTGGTGGACGTGGCGACGAAGGTCTGGAACCGCCTGCCGGTCGACGTGACCACCGGCTGGGCCAACATCATCTGGCAGGGCGATGTGTGCGCTTACACGATCCTCAGTCTCCAGGCGGCGGCCAGCCCCGCCCGTCCGCTGAACATCACGGGGCCGGGGATGATCTCGATTCGAGAAACTGCCGAGGCTTTCGGGCGGTTGCTGGAGCGAGAGCCGATTATTGTGGGGAAGGAGAACGGCCGGGGGTATCTCTCGAACGCGTCGCGCTCGCACGCCCTGTTCGGCCCGCCGCAGGTCCCCCTGGAGCGGGTCATCCAGTGGACCGCCCACTGGGTCCGCGCCGGCGGCTGCAACCTCGGCAAGCCGACGCACTTTGAGGTGCAGGATGGGAAGTACTAGGCCGGTCATCGTTTAGCCGCGGCCGGTACGGCCGCGATAAATGTTCGTCGCCGTACCGGCGACGGCTAAACGACGGCGACGGCTAAACGACGGCGATGGCTAAATGATGGCGATGGCTAAATGATGGCGACAAGTTGGTGGGTGGCCATGAAGGAGCTTGGCGCGGCATGAACGGCAAACCAACCTTCCGCGACGTCCTACGCCAGGGCGTCGTGATCCCCGCGAGCCCGCTTGCCCTGACGGCGGGGCGGCGGTTCGATGAGCGGCGGCAGCGGGCCCTGTGCCGGTACTACCTGGCGGCGGGGGCGGGCGGGATCGCCGTCGGCGTCCACACGACGCAGTTTGAGATCCACAAGGACCGCGAGGCGCTGCTGAAGCCGGTGCTCCAGCTTGCCGCCGAAGAGATGGCCCGCGCCAAGCCCCGCCACTTCCCCCTGATGGTCCGCATCGCGGGCCTCTGCGGGAAGACCGCCCAGGCGGTGCCGGAGGCGAGCCTGGCGCGCGACCTCGGGTACCACGCGGGCCTCCTGAGTATGGGGGCGCTGCGCGACGCCTCGGAGGACGAGCTTATCGCGCATGCGCGGGCGGTGGCCGAGGTGATCCCGATCGTCGGCTTCTACCTTCAGCCGGCGGCGGGAGGGCGCGAGCTGCCGTACGCGTTCTGGCGGCGGTTCGCCGAGATCGAGAACGTTGTGGCCATCAAGATCGCCCCGTTCAACCGGTACAAGACGATCGACGTGGTCCGCGCCGTCGCCGAGGCCGGCCGCGACGACATCGCCCTCTACACCGGCAACGACGACGCCATCGTCGTCGACCTGCTTACGCCGTACCGCTTCAAGGTCGGTGGGCGACGGGTGGAGCGGCGGATCGTCGGCGGACTCCTGGGTCACTGGGCGTTCTGGACTCTCGGCGCCGTGGAGGCCTTGGTGCGATGCCAGCGGGTCAGCGGCCTGGATCGCGCCGTCCCGGCCAACTTGCTGCGCCTCGCCGCCGAGATCACCGACGCGAACGCCGCCGTCTTCGACGCCGCCAACGGCTACGCCGGCTGCATCCCGGGCATCCATGAAGTGCTGCGGCGGCAGGGCCTCCTGGCGGGGGCATGGTGCCTTGACCCGGCCGCGAAGCTCAGTCCCGGGCAGTCAGAGGAGATCGACCGCGTCTACGCGGCGTACCCCCACCTCAACGACGACGCGTTCGTGCGGGAGCACCTGGACGGGTGGTTGCGCGGCTAGGCGTGGCCATCGTTTAGCCGTCGCCGGTACGGCGACGAAGAATATAACTCGGCCGTGCCGGCCGCGGCCAAACGATGAAGGCGACGGCCGCACCGGCCGCGGCTAAACGACGAAGGCGGCGGCCCAACGCTATGGCGCCTTCGCGCTTGCCACCGGGTTCCCCGCCGCATCGAGCGGCTCAAGGACGCGGACGGGCCGTGGCGCGATGGCACGAACGAGGTCCGGCAGGTCGTAGCGCGCGAGGGCGCCCGGCACGACCTGGTTGAACTGGTTCTTGGCCGTCTGCGATGTCACCACGTCCATCCACGAGGCGATCGA
>JAPLML010000732.1 GCA_026387055.1 Planctomycetota bacterium
GGGCGCGGGCCGGCTGGCGGCGGAGGAGAAAGCCGGGGCGGCACTGAAGGGCCGCATCAAGCAGGCGGCCTGCGGCGGCGTCTTCGGCAAGGCCACCTTTGAGGAGAAGTGCAAGATCTGCAAGGACCTGGGCCTGGCGGGCATCGACCTGGTGGGCTCGAACGAGTGGCCGACCCTCAAGAAGTACGGCCTCATCGGCACGATGTGCCCCGGCGGGCACGGCATCGGCAAGGGCTTCAACCGCAAGGAGAACCACGATGGGATCCTCGACGGCCTCCGCAAGGCGATCGAGGCCACCGCGGCGGCGGGGTTCCCGAACGTCATCTGTTTCTCCGGCAACCGGGCGGGCCTGGCCGACGACGAGGGGGCGGCCAACTGCGTCGAGGGCCTGAAGAAGATCGCCGGCTTCGCCGAGGAGAAGAAAGTGACCGTGTGCATGGAGCTATTGAACTCCAAGCGCAACCACAAGGATTACCAGTGCGATCGCACCGCCTGGGGGGCCGACGTGTGCAAGAAGGTGGGCAGCCCGCGCGTCAAGCTCCTCTACGACATCTACCACATGCAGGTGCAGGAGGGGGACGTCATCGCCACCATCCGCGAGAACATCGCGTCTATCGGCCACTTTCACACCGCCGGCGTGCCGGGGCGCAACGAGATCGACGACTCGCAGGAACTGTACTACCCCGCCATCATGCGGGCCATTGCGGACCTGAAGTTCGAGGGCTACGTGGCCCACGAGTACGGCCCGCGGAAAGACGCGCTGGAGTCGCTGAAGAAGGCCATCGCGATCTGCGACGTCTAAGGATAGTTCAAAGTTCAAAGTTCAAAGTTCCAGGTTCAAAGTGAAAGAGACGGCGGGCCGCGCGGGTGTAGACCGATGAGTGGAGAACCGCCGAACGTTGTCATGCTGGCCGGCCCCAACGGGGCGGGCAAGTCGACAACAGCCCCCGCGTTGCTGAGAGACGCTTTGGCGGTGACGGAGTTCGTCAATGCCGACGTAATCGCCCAGGGGTTATCAGCCTTCAGACCCGAAGGGGCCGGCATGGCGGCGGGGCGAGTCATGCTCGCGCGCATTCGGGAACTGGCGCGGCAACGCGCGAGTT
Source organism: Planctomycetota bacterium (assembly GCA_026387055.1). Lineage (GTDB taxonomy): Bacteria > Planctomycetota > Phycisphaerae > FEN-1346 > FEN-1346 > JAPLML01. The sequence continues at coordinate 1,104 of JAPLML010000732.1, forward strand.
TCGCATTCGAGACCACGCTGGCCAGCCGGCTCTTGGCGCGCTGGATCGGCGGGCTGATCGAGACCGGCTACCAGTTCCATCTGGTGTTTCTGTGGCTTCCCTCGGCGGACTTCGCGGTGGCGCGGGTCAGGGAACGGGTGCGGATGGGGGGGCATGATATCCCCGAGGAGACCATCCGGCGTCGCTACGATTCGGGCCTTCGGAACTTCTTCAAGCTTTACCGGCCCCTTGCGACCACGTGGCAGATGTACGATAATTCCGGGGGGCCGCCGCCCAGGTTGATCGCCGGCGGCCAGGGCGAGGCTACGACGCTGGTGGCTGACCGTCAGACATGGCAGCGGATTCGACGGGGCTACTCCGATGAAGGCTAAGAAACCGAAAGACATGGCGGCCATCTTCCGCGAAGGGACGCTGATCAAGAAAGCCCTGGCCGCCGGGGTCCGCGAAGCCCTGCGGCGGCACAAGCAGGCGGGGTGCCCCATCGTGGTCTGGCGGAACGGAAAAACGGTGTGGGTCCCGGCCGACAAAATCAAAGTGCCGGGCGAGAAGAGCAGGGGCAAGAGCAGGTCGAAGGGCGGGAATCCAAGGAAAGGCAGCTCATAGGTCAAGCAGGCGGGATGCCCCATCGTGGTCTGGCGCAACGGCAAGACGGTCTGGATCCCCGCCGACAAGATCAAAGTGCCGGGCGAGAATCGCCGTCATAAGGGCAAGTCAAGGGCCGCAAAGAAGAGTTCCAGGTTCCATCCAAGGAGGGATTCTCATGGGGATGACGCGTCGGGACTTTCTTGCGGCGGCCGGCGCCGCCGGGGTGGTCATGGCCGGCCCGATCGTGCGGGGGGCTGAAAAACCGGCGAAGAAGTACCGCACCGCCCTCGTGGGCAGCGGCTGGTGGGGGATGAACATCCTCCACGTCGCCGTCGCGTCCGGCCGGTGCCAGGTCGTGGCCATGTGCGACGTGGACCGGAACCAGTTGGACCCGGCCGCCAAGGACATCGAGAAACTGACGGGCGACGTGCCGCACCCGTACCGGGACTACCGCGAGCTCCTGGACCGGGAGAAGCCGGAGATCGTCATCGTGGCCACGCCCGATCACTGGCACCCGCTCATCATGATCGCGGCGGTCAGGGCGGGGGCCCACGTTTACGTCGAGAAGCCGATCTGCCACACCATCTATGAAGGCCGCGCGATGGTCCAGGCGGCCCGCCAGGCCGGGCGGGTGGTGCAGGTGGGCACGCACCGGCGGGTCTCGCCGCACAACATGTCGGCGATGAAGTTTTTGAGGGACGGCCGCGCGGGCAAGATCGGCATGGTCCGGGCGTTCGTCCATTACGGCGGCGGGCCGGGGCGGCGCGAGCCCGACTCCGACCCCCCCGCGGGCCTCGACTGGGACTTCTGGTGCGGCCCTGCGCCCCTCAGGCCGTTCAACCGGCGGATGCACCCGCGCGGCTTCCGCGCGTTTCTCGATTACGCCAACGGCCAGCTCGGCGACTGGGGCATCCACTGGATGGACCAGATCCTCTGGTGGACCGAGGAGAAGCATCCGCGGACGGTCTTCTCGACCGGCGGACGCCACATCAAGCAAGACAACACCGACGCCCCGGACACGCAGGTGGTCCAGTTCAAGTTCGACGCCTTCACGGTGGAGTGGGAGCACCGCCAGTACGCCGCCAACAACGCCGAGAAGCACAACGTGGGGTGCTACTTCTACGGCACCGAGGGGACGCTGCACCTGGGGTGGCAGGACGGGTGGACGTTCTACCCGGCCGGGGAGGGCCAGGTCATCCACGTCGATCCGCAGCTCAACAAGCCCGACGACCAGAACATCAACGGGTTGTGGGCCGATTTTCTGAAGTGCATCGAGACGGGCGGCCGGCCGGTGTGCGACATCGAACTCGGCCACCGCTCGACCACGATGAGCCTCCTGGGGATGCTCTCGCTAAAGCTGGGCCGGAGCGTCCAGTGGGACGGCGAGAAACAGATCGTCGTCGGCGATCCGGAAGCGAGCAAACTCCTGCGCCGCGAGTACCGGGCGCCGTGGAAGTATCCGGAGGTGGTCTGAGACGATTCCGGGGAGTAGGCGGCACATGAAATCCGGGGCCCTGCCCACCGCCCTCTTGAGCGCCGCGATCGCGCTCGCGGCGTGCCTTGGCGGCGGGTGCGCGCAGCAGGGCATGTCTTCCCAACCCAGTCAGCAGGAAGCCAACCGGCGCGCCCTCCAGAGCAGGGCCCAGGCGGAAGCCCAGGCCAAGGCCCAAGCCAAACACATGGAGGACATGCTGGCGAAGACGCGCAAGGAGGCCAACGCCAAGGCGGCCGCCGCACCCAAGGCCAAGGCCGAACAGGACGCCAAGACCCAGAAGGCCCTCGCCGAGGCCGCCGCCATGGCGGAGGCCAACGCCAAGAAACGCACCGACGCCAAAACCAAGGCCGACGAGGGACCCGACGCCGACGCCCAGGCCACGGCCAAGAAGGAGTCCGCGGCCAGGGCCGCCGCCAAGGCCAAGGCCGCCGCCAAGGCCGAGGCCAGAACCGGGATCGCGAAGGCCAAGGAGGCCCTTCGGGCCGGACAGATCGCCGACGCCCGCCAGACGGTCGACGCGGTCAAGAAGATGAACGCCGACCTCGGCTGGTGGGAGAAGCTGGACCTCGCGAACCTTGAGGGCCAGGTGGCGCGGGCCGAAGCCGCCCAAGCCGAGGCCCCACCAAAGCCGGACGCCGAGAAGCCGCCTGAGAAGAGCCCCGACACGGGGAAGTAGCTTCGCATCCAGGATCGGTACGACAGCGCGACTTCAGCCGTTAGGCGGTGGGTCTCCTAACCCGTACATATTTAGCGATTGTGCCCTTGTGCCGATAGGTCGCCGCGGCGACTGGCACGGCCGGCTTGTCCGGCCGTGGCAGAGCGCCAGCCCCATTCCCCACGGCCGGACAAGCCGGCCGTGCCACATCCGCGGGGCACGCTGAACACGTACAGGCGCGTGGCCATGCCCGCCAGACTGGAGCATTACGGCCTCAGCGCGCGGACTTCCTGGCGCGGGCACAGAGCGAGAGCATCATCACGAAGCCGTAGGCCACCAGCGCCGCGGCCAGGTAGTACGCCATCTCGGACGCCTGCTCCTGCGTTTTGCACACGAGGTGGGCGCGGTCGCCCACGATGCTCGGATACGTCTTGTGCCCGCAGTCGAAGTACGTGACCGACATGAAACCCAGAAGCGCGGCGAGGATGAGCCACGCCGGAAACGCCCGGCGAAGGAGGCGGCCGAGTCCGCCCGCCGCCTCCCCGCCGGCGGCCTCGCGATGGCGGCGGCGCAGGACGAGGGCCGTGGCGACGGCCCCCAGGACGCCGATCGCAGCAGCCGCGAAATACGACAGGTAGAGATAGTTTTCATTAGTCACGGTAGCGCCCCAGGGCGGCGTAGAGGATCGTGAGCAAGAGCACGTAGCCCGCGAGGAACCCCAGAAGGCTCCAGCACACGGGCTGCAGGCCCTGGACCATCCACCAGACCCACTCGATGCACACCTTCTCGGCCGACTGCTGCGGACAGGGCATGCTCGTCCCGACGACCGCGGCCAGGGCCGCCAACGTCAGAACAAGCACGAATCCCCGGCCGTAGAACCCGGCGGCGGGCTCCAGGTGCCCGTTGGCCGTCAGCAGGCTGCGCATGGGCCCCCGCATCAGGGCGGCCACGGCGGCGACGAGGCCGCCCGCGATCACCGCCAACGCGATCCAAGCCACAAGTCCATTCATCGGCTGTCCTCCTTGTCTGTGCCGCGGTTCCTTCCTTCCGACAGGGGATACGCAGGCGGGCGGGGCAGGCTGCGCGCGTTGTCGGGAATCCGGGGCTGGGCCATTAGTGCTACAACGCCACTTCGCGCGGCGGGTCTCCTGACCCGCCGCGCACCTGCGTTATCTCGCCGCCCGGTGGCAATTGCCGCGCGGTGGGTCAGGAGACCCACCGCGCACGAGGTTAAGCGGTGTTGTAGTACCATGCGTGGCGGCAGGTTGCGCTTGACGGAAACCCCGCGGCGGGTAGAGTAGCCGCCGTGGATAAGCAAGCGATCCCCGCGGTTCCATGGCCATGTCGCGGTCGCCTGTTTCCCGGGGGGAGTGCCTGATGGCCGAGCCTCCGGACTCGAGCGATCTGCCGACGGTCAGTCCCGGTCCCCGGCCGGGCGAGGCCCCTGCCGAGGCGCCGCCGCCCCTCGCCGCCGCCCCGGCCTTCCTGGGGCTGGAGGTCCTCGAAGAGACAGCGCCGGGCGCCGGCGGCATGGGCCGCGTGTACCGCGCGCGGGACGTCAGCCTCGACTGCATCGTCGCCGTCAAGACCGTCAAGGAGCACCTCTTGACGCCCGAGGGCCGGGCGTTCTTCAAGCGCGAGGCCCGGGCCGCGGCGCGGCTGAAGCACCCGAACATCGTCCGCATCTACGGCTTCAACCCGGACCACGCGCCGCCGTACTACGTGATGGAGTTCGTGGAGGGCCGCCCGCTCGACGAGGCGTGCACGGGCAAACCCATCGGCGTGGTGGTCGAGATCCTCGAGAAGACGGCCCGGGCCTTGGCGTACGCCAACGCCAAGGGGGTCGTCCACCGCGACATCAAGCCGTCGAACATCCTGGTGGACTACCACGATGAGCCGCACCTGACGGACTTCGGGCTGGCCGAGAAGTGGGACGAGGCGTCCCTCGGCGGCTCGGACGGCGAGGCCGCCGGGGCCGGCACGCCCCTGTTCCTCGCCCCGGAGCTTTACCTCGCCGAGCCGGTGGTCGCCCCGACGGCCGACGTCTTCGCCCTCGGCGTAACGATGTACCGCCTGCTGACCGGCCGGTACCCCTTCACCGGCCGGACGCTCGAGGAGGTCCGCCGGGCCGTGCTGGGGGGCGAACCGCCCCTGCTCCAGGAACTCAACTCGGCGGTGCCCGAGCCGCTCCAGCGCATCTGCCTGAAGGCCCTCGAACGGGACCTGGAGGCGCGGTACGCGTCGGCCCAGGCGCTCGCCGACGACCTGCGCCGCTTCCGCGAGGGGCGGGAGGTCTTCGCGCGGCCCACGCGGTACGAGGCCGAGCTTCGCGGCAAGCTCCAGAACCACGTCACGGAAATCAAGCTGTGGTCCGAACATCGCCTGATCGACGTGCCCGAGATGGACCGGCTCGTCCGCCCGTACCGCAAGCTCCTGGATGCCGAGTTCCCCTGGCACGACCTGGCGCGGCGGTTCCCGTGGGAGACGGCGATCCTACGGCTGGGGGGGTGGCTGGTGGTCGTGGGGACGATCCTCTGGCCCTACCTCTATTGGCCGAAGCTGGCGAGTTACGACCGCCTCTTGGCCGTCGGGGCCCCGACGCTTCTGCTGAATCTGGTGGGGTGGTTCTTTCATCGGCGGAAGAACCGCTCGACGGCATTCATCTTCCTCTCGCTGGGGGCCCTGCTGCTGCCGCTCTTCATGGGCGTCCTCCTGACCGAGCAGCACTGGCTGCGGTATCCGCAATCGGCGGCCCGAGAGCTCGCCGGAGAGGAAGCCGTCAAAGATGTGGCGGTGGTCGAGGCCGACGCCCGGCCAGTGGCCGCGCCCGTGTTCCTGCCCACCAACATGCAACTGACGGTGTCGGTCAGCACGTTCGTGGCGTACCTGCTGGTCCTGCTTGGGGTGACGCGCGTCAGGGCCTTTGTCATCTGGACCGGTCTGGGCGTTTACGTTCTCTTTACGACCGTGCTTCTCCTGCTGGGGCTGAAGGAGTGGCTGGACGCCAACGAACTCGCCTGGACGCTGGTCTGTTACATCGCCTTGGCCCTGGAGTTCCTGGCGGTCTCGAAACTGTTGGAGCTGCGCGGCCAAAGCGATTGGGCCGGGAGTCTCTACGTCTTCTTTCCTGTGCCCTTGGCGTACTGCCTGACGAAGCTGGCCCAGCGCGGCGCGATGGAATGGCTCGGCGCCACGGGCGCGTGGGACGAACAGAGCGTCGACCTGTGGCTGATGGCGAACGGCGTGGTCTATCTCGCGGCCGCCCTCTGGAGCAGCCAGGCCCGGGCGAGCCACGTGCGCCTCTGGGGCGACTTGTTCTGGCTCCTTGTCCCCGCCAGCCTCCTCATTCCGGTGGACATCCTTTGGCGCGCCACGGATCATGGCCTCAAGCTCGCCATGATCGGCGGGAAACCCTTCCGCACCTACGAGGCCCTGTCGTTCCTGATCTCGGTCGGCTTCGTGGTGCTGGGGACGCGGATGCGGCGCTACACGCTGGCCCTCTCAGGCCTGGTGGGACTGGCAGCGTTCATTCTCCTGACGACGGACCTGCATTTCCGGAAATACCTCTCGTGGCCGCTGGCCCTGACGATCGCCGGCGGCGCGGCCATGGCCATCGCCGTCCTGCTGGTGATCGCCAAGGCCCGCAAGCGCCCGCAGACGCTGATGTGAGCCATGCCGCGACCCGACGAAACCAGCATGGGCGGCGCCAACCAGGGGTTCCTCGGAACGCCCTGGACCGAGATCCTCCGCGCCCGCACCGCGGCCCCTGCCCGCCGGCGCGAGGCCCTCGGCCGCATCCTCGGGCGATACTGGAAGCCCCTCTACTGCTACCTGCGCCGCCGCGGTCACTCCAACGAGGAGGCCAAGGACCTCGTCCAGGGTTTCTGCCAGGAGGTCGTCCTGGGGCGCGGCCTCGTGGCGCAGGCCGACCGCGCCAAGGGGCGGTTCCGCACCTTCCTCCTGACCGCCCTGGCGCACTACGTGGCCAGCGTCCACCGCGCCGAGACGGCCCGCAAGCGCCGGCCCCAGGACGGCCTCGTGCGCCTCGATGCCACCGACGGGCCGGGCGTCCCCGAACCGGCCGCCTACGGCACGCCGGAGGACGCCTTCCACCACGCCTGGGCGGCGGCCCTCCTCGACGAGGTAATCGCCGAGGTGCGGGAGGCCTGCGCAAGGGACGGCAAGGCGGTCCATTGGGAGGTCTTCCGCGCGCGGATCCTGGCGCCCATCATGGAGGACGCCGCGCCACCGTCGCTCGCCGAGCTCTGCGCCCGCCACGGCATCGCCGGCGAAGACGCCGCCTCGAACATGACGATCACCGTGAAACGCCGGTTCGAGGCGGCCCTGACGCAGCACGTGCGGGAGCTGGTGGAATCCGACGCCGACGTCGCCGGCGAAATCCGGGACCTGATGGAGATCCTCTCCAAAGGCCATGCCAGGCCCTGAACCGCCGGGGCACGGCATGCCCTGCCCCGCCGCCGAGGACGTACGCGTTACCGGGCCGGCGTAACCCCTCAGTTACAGGTGCTTGGTTCAGATCACCCCCGAAACTGAGGCGTTACTGGGCCGGCGCGTTTTTGGACTGAAGTCCGCCTCCGCCCGCCTTATAATGACAGGTGTAAGGAGGGCGCCGCGCCTTCCCCGGATGGCCGACCGAAAGGAAAGAAGAATGAAGACAGCTCTTTACCTCGTGATGGCGGGGGCGTTCGTCGTGGCGGCCGGCCTCCTGGCGCCGGGCTGCAAGGAGCAGGCG
>JAPLML010000016.1 GCA_026387055.1 Planctomycetota bacterium
CCGGCGAGGTCGCCCTTGGCGATGTTGATGCGGCGCTTCCGGCGCAACCGCCTCGCGCTGACGGGCCTGGCGCTCCTGGTGATCGTCGTGAGCGCCAGCCTCGTCGGCGTTGTGTTGAACCAGGCGGCGGTGGCCCGCGGCCTGCCGGAACCCTATTGCACGCCGCTCGCGGGCCTGCATCCGCAGCCGCCGAGCCTCGGCCACCCCTTCGGCACGGACCCGCTGGGGCGCGACCTTCTCGCGCGGACGCTCATCGGCGGGTGCGTGTCGCTGGGCGTGGGCCTCTCGGCCGCCGTGGTCAGCATCCTGATCGGCACCTTGTGGGGCCTCGTGTCGGGCTACGCCGGCCGCGGGCTCGACACCGCGATGATGCGGATCGTCGACGTGCTTTATGGACTTCCCTACATCCTTTTGGTGATCCTGCTCCTGGTCCTCTTTGCCGAGAAGACCACGTGGCTGCGGATGATGGTCCTCTTCATGGCGATCGGCGGCGTGTCCTGGCTGACCATGGCGCGGGTGGTGCGCGGGCAGGTGCTCGCCCTGAAGGAGGCCGAGTTCGTCCTGGCGGCGCGGGCCCTCGGCTCCGGCTCGGCGCGGATCATCTTCAAGGAGATGATGCCGAACCTCGCCGGAACCATCCTCGTCTGCGCCACGCTGACCGTGCCGCTGGCGATCCTCCAGGAATCGTTCCTCTCGTTCCTCGGCCTGGGCGTGCCTCCGCCGCTGGCCTCGTGGGGGACGCTGGCGAGCGACGCCATCGACGCCCTCAACCCCGTGCGGGTCTACTGGTGGCTGCTGGTGTTCCCGTGCCTGATGCTGGGCGCGACGCTGCTCGGTCTCAACTTCGCGGGGGACGGCCTGCGCGACGCGTTCGACCCGCGGGCGCAGTGATGCAGCCCGCCGCGCCGCGTCACCACGTGAAGTACAGCTCGCCGCGAAGGAACGTCACCACGTCGTTGCGGAAATCCGAGTAGTAGTTCCCCGGGAAGAAGAACTCCGTCCACAGCCGGCCGCGGAGGTGCTCGCTGAACGTATAGGAGGCCTTGAGGCCGAGGAACTCGCCGCGGTATCGGCCCTCCTGGCTGAAGTCGCGCCGCCGGGCGCGATACGTGTTTTCGTCGGCGAAGAGCAATTGGTAATCGGCCGAGAGCCCGAGCTTCTCGGTCGGCTGGCACGACCAGCCGGGCCCCAGCCGCTGGACGTTCGTGACCTCCTTCGGCCGGGTCTCGAACTTCCAGACGTCGGACATCATCTCGCTCCAGTGCGACCACCGGCCCCAGAGCACGTCGAACGCCTCGTTCGTGCGAGTTTTGGGATCATCGCCCGAGAGGAACTCGTACCCCATGCGAACCTCGTTGCCCGGCGCGTCCTTGAAAAGGTAGCTCAGGCACCCCGTGAACCCGAACGCGCGCAGGTACCGGCTGTTGCGCTCGCCGAACTCGTGGGCGCCCTCGGCCCGGTACTTCCAGTGCTCCGCCACCAAGCCAGCCACGCGGCCGCCGAAGGCGTGCACGAAACCGTCGTCCCCGTTCACCAGCACTCGCTCGTTGTCCTTGTAGAGGTAGTAACCGTTGATCTCCGTGTCCTTCAGCGACCGGTTGCTCAGCCAGAAGACCAGCCCGCGCTCGTTCTGCTCCAACAGGGGCTGGTGGAGGTCGTGCAAGGGGTTGATCCACCGGTCGCCGCTATAGCTATCATCGATGTAGATCAGATCGACCGCGGTTCGGATCGGCTTGAACTCGTAGGTGAACCGGGCGGCGTCGAAGAAGGTCGTGCGCGAACCGTCGATCGCCGTGCCGTCGCCCACCAGCCACCCGTCGCCCAGGCGGATGTCCTGGCGGCCGAGGGTCATCACGAGCGGCAGCCCGCCCACATTCGAGAACTTGCCGTTGAGGTTGTCGACGAGGACCTCGCCGGGATCGAAATCGGGCTGCGCGTCGGGACCGCTGAAGTGCCGCCCTTCCCACGTAATCCGCAGGTTCAGCTCGAAGTCCTTGACGGGCGAGAGCGTCATCCACCAACGCGGGCGGTACTTCTGGAAACTGGATTCGTGGTTCGGCAATTCCTTGTTGAGCCGGTAGTTGCTGTTGTAGTCCGCTCGGAAGCGCAGGTCGGCCCCCATCTTCAGCCACGGGGCGGGCGACTTGGCCTGGTCGAACCAGTCGTCGAGCTGCTCCCAGGCCGAAGGGGCCTTCTCGCCGCCGGGCGGCGGCACGGCAGGCCCCTGCGCCGACGGAGCGGGCTTGGCGCCTTCCGGCGCCGCCCTCTCGTCAGCCTTCAGGTCCTCGCCGAGGACCAGGGACGAGAACACCAGCCAGACCGAGAGGACACCTGCTACCCGCGCCGTGGAGGTCAAGGGTGTTCCTTTCACTCGCCGCAGGCCCCTCACTCGTGTTGGCACACATGAAGCCACGGCGGCATTCGGAAAGCAAGGAGATTGTGCGCTGCCGCTGGCCCACAAACCGATTGGGCCTATAATGGGGGCCGCACCGCACGACGACGTGAAGGAGCGCTTCATGAGGCGAGAGATTCTTGCGCTGGGGACCACGGGACTCCTTCTTGGCCTTGCCGCCTGGTGGTCCCCCGCCGTGAGCGCGGGAGCGGCATCGCCAGCGGCCACCAGTGCGGCCCCGTCGGTGCGGCAGATCCCCGGCAAGGGCTCCTATGCCGTCGTCGTCAGCGAAGCCACCTACGGCGATCCGGAGTGGCGGAAGGTCGCCGAGGCACTCCAGAGGAAGCACGACGCTTCTCTCATCATCTATGCAGGCTCGGTAAGCGAGGCGCGCGCCGCCCTGGCCGAGGTCTTTCCACGGTACGCCTGTTTCGTGGCCCGGCCGGCGGAGGCGGGGCGGGACTTCGTCGTCGCCGTCCACCGCATGACCCGGGCCCTCGACGACGACCCGTACACCGATTGCCTGTGGGGCATCCTCACCGGCTACGATGCGAAGGACGCCCTGCGGATCGCTGAGCGCAAAGAGCCGCTGGTGGTCCGCCGGGCAGTGGCGGGCACGGGCATCGACCTCGGCGCCTTCGATGAGGGCCGGTGGTTCGACGAGGGCGCCAAGGGCGTGATGTGGGAAAAGCCGGCGGCCGGCCAGGCGGAGAAAAAGCAGGTCCCGCCCGACACCACCAAGATGATTGTCGATACGTTGAATGACCTTAAGCCCGACCTGTTCCTGACGAGCGGCCACGCCACCGAGCGCGATTGGCAGATCGGCTACTCCTACAAGAACGGCCAGCTCCGCTGCCGCGAGGGGCAGCTCTACGGCCTCGACCTCGCCGGCCAGGAGCACCCGATCCACTCGCCGAACCCGAAGGTCTACCTGCCGGCGGGCAACTGCCTCATCGGCCACGTCCCCGGGCCGGACTGCATGGCCACGGCCTTCATGCACACCGGCGGCGTGTACCAGATGTTCGGCTACACGGTTTCGACGTGGTGCGGATACGCCGGGTGGGGCATCCGCGACCTCTTCATCGGACAGCCTGGCCGCTGCACGCTGGCCGAGGCGTTCTACTTCAACAACCAGGCCCTCCTCCACCAGCTTCAGACGCGGTTTCCGAAGAGCGCCAAGGTGAGCTTCGCGCGGTTCGACCTGGAGCGCGACCCCCGCCTTCTCGGCAGGCTGGCGGCCGAACATGGCCTCTTGAACGACGAGCGTAACGGCCTGCGCGACCGCGACGAGATGGGCCTGCTGTGGGACCGCGACACGGTGGCCTTCTACGGCGACCCCGCGTGGGAGGCCCGCCTCGCGCCACGCCCGTTGGCGTGGGAGCAGAAGATCGAGGAGGGCCGCGGCACGTACCTCTTCACGCTGACCGCCAACGCCGATAGCGGCTGGAGCCGCCCGCCGATGATCTTCCTCCCGCACCGCGTCAAGGACGTGCAGGTGGTCGAGGGCGCGGACTTCGCGCCGCTGATTACCGACAACTTCCTCCTGCTTCCGAAGCCGGCCAAGTTCGAGAAGGGCAAGACGTACAAGGTCATGTTCAAGGCGACGCGGATCACGCCGGCGGCGCCCTGACGCCACGTCGCGAGAAAAGCGGTACGGGGGGATGGAATCCGGCCGATAAGCCTGTATACTTCCCCGTCCACACGTACCGAATGGAAGGGCTGGAAGATGCGGCGCAACATTGTGCACGGCGGCGCGGGGTCGCTGACCTACGCCATCCGCGAGATCGTCCAGGTCGGGTACAAGTTCCGCGACCTGGGGATGAGTGTCATCTGGGAGAACATCGGCGACCCGGTCCAGAAGGGCGAGACGATCGCCCCCTGGATTCGCGAAATCCTCCATGACGTGGTCGACCAGGACGCCGCGTGGGGCTACTGCGACACGGCCGGCGTCCCGGCCACGCGGAAGTTCCTCGCCGACGAGGTCAACCGCCGCGGCGGCGCGAAGGTCACCCCCGACGACATCATCTTCTTCAACGGCATCGGCGACGCCGTCGCCAAGGTATACGGGTTCCTGCGGCGCGAGGCCCGCATCATCGGCCCGACGCCCGCCTACAGCACCCATTCCTCGGCCGAGGCGGCCCACAGCGGCTACGAGCACCTCACCTACGAGCTCGACCCCTACAACAAGTGGATGCCGGACCTCGACGACCTGCGGATGAAGGTCAAGTATAACGACTCCATCACCGGCATCCTGCTCATCAACCCCGACAATCCGACGGGGGCGGTGTACCCGCGCAAGGTCCTCGAGGGGATGATCGGTATCGCGCGCGAGTTCGGCCTCTTCCTCATCGCCGACGAGATCTACGCCCACATCGTCTACAACGGCAACAAGACGCTGCACCTCTCGGAGGTGATCGGCGACACCTGCGGCATCGTCATGCGCGGCATCTCGAAGGAGTTCCCCTGGCCCGGATCACGGTGCGGATGGATCGAGATCCTCAACCGCGACAGGGACGCGATGTTCAATACGTATGTCAACACCTTGGTAGCGTCGAAGCGGCTGGAGGTGTGCTCGACCACCGCCCCCCAGATGTGCATCCCCCGCATCATGGGCGACCCGCGGTATCCCGACCACCTGAAGCGCCGCGCCGCCCTCTTCGAGGCCCGCGCCAAGGAGGCCTGGGCGATGCTCCAAGACATCCCGGGCGTGCTCGTGAACTGCCCCTCCGGCGCCTTCTACATGACAATCCTGTTCGAGGACGGCGTGCTGAACAACCGGCAGAGCCTGCGCATCGAGAACCCCAAGGTCCGCGAGATGGTCGAGGACCTCGTGAAAGGCGTCGCCAACGATGCCCGGTTCGTCTACTACCTCCTGGGGGCGACCGGCATCTGCGTCGTGCCCTTGAGCGGCTTCTGCTGCAAGCGCGACGGCTTCCGCGTCACGCTTCTGGAGTGCGACGACGAAAAGCGCCGGTGGATCTTCGGCACGCTGGCCAGGGCGCTCCGGGAGTACTTGAGAGCTTGACGCCGAACGCGGGGCAATCTCGGAGTTCCGATTTTGGATTTTAGATGTTTGATTTTCGATTTGAAAGACAAACGGCAACAGCCCGCCTCTTTCGCGAGCCGTTGCCGTTGTTCTTGCCGTTCAATCGAAAATCAAAAATCTAAAATCGAAAATGGAACCAGGACCGGCCCCCGCCTTCGCGGTCAAGGCTTCAGATAGGGCTGCTGCATCACCACGTTCATCGCCCCCGTGACTTCGTCGAAGATGGCGAGGATGGCGGCGACGATCTCCGAGCCGGACATCGCGTCGAGCTCCTTCTCGGGGATCCGGTAGTAAAGCTGGAACCAGCCCCACGCATCGTCGGGGATGGTCCGGCACGCGCGGCGGATGGCCGCCACGCCGCCCCATCGGCGACCGCGGAACGTGGATTCCCCGGAATGCGTCCCGCCGACGTGGGCCGTGAACCCCTCGACGGTCAGCAGCCGCCGGAGCTCGGCCTCCAGAGGCGTGCCCTTCCTGAGGCCCTTCAACAGGCGATGGTAATCCCAGTCGTCGGCCACGCACACGTCGTCGACCGGCCCGCGGCCCCGGCGGACTCTCGCCCGCTCGATCTGGAGTCCCGCCGTCAGGGCCCGCTCATCGTCGCGCTCGAGGCTGATGAAGAACTTCGCGCAGCCGAAGCTGTAGCCGCTGGAGAGAGGCTTGGCCTCGCGGTTCGCCCGGACGATCCAGCAGATCCACTGCCAGTAGACGCCCCGGCCCCACTTGTCGATGATGAAGTCCTGCCCGTGCCGCTCGACGAGATGGTACTTGATGATCTGCGTGATCCGCTCGTGCGGCTCCAGGTTCCCCATCCGGATGCCGCGCTCAAAATCCAGGAACTCCCTCTTGAACGCCGGCACCACCGGCAGCGGGGGGGCCGAGAACACTTTTCGCCGAGAAGTCGCCATGGCAGCACCTTGGTTCGGGCAAACGTTCGTGACCGCACCACACCCCGTGCTATAATACCCGCCGTATGGGCCTTTTCAACGAAAGCGAGAGGCGGCGGATACGCGAGCAGGCGCCCCTGGCGGTGCGGATGCGGCCGCGGACGCCGGAGGAGTTCGTCGGGCAGCACCACTTCTTCGGCCCGGGGAAGCTCCTGCGCCGCATGATCGACGCCGACCGGCTCCAGAGCGCCATCTTCTACGGCCCGCCCGGCACGGGCAAGACCAGCCTGGCCGAGGTCATCGCGGGGCGCCTGAGCGCCGCCTTCGAGCAGATGAACGCCGCCATGGTCGGCGTCAAGGAAGTGCGCGATTGTCTGGAGCGGGCCCGCGACCGCCTCCTCACGACCCGCCAGCGCACGGTCCTTTTCCTCGACGAGGTCCACCGCTTCAACCGGGCGCAGCAGGACGTGCTCCTGCCCGACGTCGAGGACGGCGTGGTCATCCTCATCGGCGCGACCACGGAGAATCCGTTCTTCGCCCTGAACGCGCCGCTGGTCTCGCGGAGCCAGATCTTCCGGTTCGAGCCACTCTCGGAGGATGAAGTCCGCGAGCTTCTCCGGCGGGCCATTGCCGACAAGGAGCGCGGGATGGGGCGGTACCGGATCGCGGTGACCGGCGAGGCGCTCTCCCACTGGGCGAAGACGAGCGACGGCGACGCGCGGCGGGCCCTGGCGGCCCTGGAGATCGCGGTCCTCAGCCAGGTGAAGAGCCCCCTCGCCCCGCCGGAAGAGGCGGGCGAGATCGCCGTCGACCTCGCGGTGGCCGAGGAGTCGATCCAGCAGAAGGCCATCGTGTACGACGGCACGGGCGACGAGCACTACGATGCCGCCAGCGCGTTCATCAAGTCCATGCGCGGCAGCGACCCCGACGCGGCGATCTACTGGATGGCCCGGATGCTGGAGGCGGGCGAGGATCCGCGGTTCATCGCCCGGCGGGCGGTGATCTGCGCCGCCGAGGACGTGGGGAACGCCGACCCGGCGGCCCTGATGCTCGCGGTGGCCGCGATGCACGCCACGGAGTTCGTCGGCATGCCCGAGGCCCGCATCCCCCTGGCCGAGGCGGTGACGTACATCGCCTGCGCCCCCAAGTCCAACGCCGCCTACCTGGCGATCGACAAGGCGATGGAGGACGTGCGCGAGAACCGGACGATCCCCGTGCCGAAGCACCTGCGAGACGCGAGCTACCGCGGCGCCGAGCGCCTTGGACATGGCGAGGGATACAAATACGCGCATGACTTTGCGGAAGGCGTGGCCCCGCAGGACTACCTCGGCGTCGACAAGACCTACTACGAGCCGACCGACCACGGGCACGAGGCGAAGCTCAAGGCCCGCCTCGAACGGTTCAAGCAACTCAGGCGTGGCGAGGCGCCCGAAAGCAAGGCCGACGATCGCACCGTTTAGCCGCCCAACTCGCCACGGCGAGTCTTCGACAAGCTGGGCGGCTGAATGTCACGACCGCAGCGGTGCGGAGAGTTCCTGGCACAGGTCGGCGACCTCGCGGGCGATCTTCGCGGGCGCCCCCCCGGCATTGTCGGCGATGCGATGGCTGATGGCGCTTCCGACGATCGCCCCGTCGGCGAGCTGGGCCACGGCCGCCACGTGCTCCGGGCGCGAGATGCCGAACCCCACGCACACGGGCACCTTGGCCGCCTTCTTCACGCCGCGCACGTACTCCTCGAAACCCGGCGGAAACGCGTCGCGCTCGCCCGTGATGCCCGTTACGCTCACGCAATAGACGAAGCCCGTCGCGTGCGAGAGGATCGTTTTGCGCCTGCCCGGCGGCGTTGTCGGCGCCACCAGCAGGATGTGCGCCATGTCCGCCGATGACAGAATCTCGGCCAGCGGACCCGACTCGTCGACCGGCAGGTCCGGCACGATAAGCCCGTCGATGCCCACCGCGGCGGCATGCTCGACAAACGCGGGCACGCCCGGCCGATAGACGAGCGAGTACGAGACCATCAGGCAAATCGGGAGGTTCAGCCCGCCGGCCCGCAGGCGCCCCACGGTGTCGAGAACGGCCTGAGGCGTCACGCCGGCCGCCAGGGCCCGCTGGTAGCTGGCCTGGATGGTCGGCCCGTCGGCGATGGGGTCGGAGAACGGCACGCCGAGCTCCACGAGGTCGGCCAAGCCGCGGTCCTGGAGCGTGCGAAGCACGGCGGCGGTCACATCGAGGTTCGGGTCGCCCGCCGCGATGAACGGCATGAAGGCCTTGCGTCCCTCACGGCGGAGGCGGCGGAAGGCGGCGTCGACGCGGTTCATGCCCTGCCTCCCGGCCGCATCTCGTCGCCCAGCAGCCGCGCGACCTCCTCCACGTCCTTGTCGCCGCGGCCCGACAGATTGACGATGAGGACCTGGCGTTTCTCCAGCGTCGGCGCGACCTTCCTGGCCTCCACGAGGGCATGCGACGATTCGAGGGCCGGGATGATCCCCTCGGTCCGCGCCAGTTCGCAGAACGCCTCGAGGGCCTCGGTGTCGGTGGCGGAGGTGTACCGCACTCGCCCGTTGTCTTTCCAGTAGGAATGCTCCGGCCCGACGCCGGGGTAATCCAGCCCCGCGCTCACCGAGTGCACGGGCAGCGTCTGCCCCGCCTCGTCCTGGAGGACGTACGAGAGCGACCCGTGCAGGACGCCGGGCTTGCCCGCCGAGAGCGTGGCGGCATGCTGACCGGATGCGATGCCCTTCCCCGCCGCCTCGACACCGATAAGCTGCACCGCCTGGTCCTGGAGGAACGCGGTGAAGATGCCGGCGGCATTCGATCCGCCGCCCACGCAGGCGATGACCGCATCGGGCAGGCACCCCTCCTGCTCCTGGACCTGGCGGCGGGCCTCGTGGCCGATCACCAATTGAAAGTCGCGGACCATCGTCGGGAACGGGTGCGGCCCGGCGGTCGTGCCGAAACAGTAGTGCGTCGTCTCGACGGTGGCCATCCAGTCGCGCATCGCCTCGTTGATGGCGTCTTTGAGGGTGCACTGGCCGCTGGAGACGCCGACGACGCGGGCCCCCATCGCCCGCATGCGAAAGACGTTGAGGCGCTGGCGGCGCATGTCCTCGGTGCCCATGTAGATGTCGCACTCCAGGCCCATGAGCGCCGCGGCGCTGGCCGTGGCCACGCCGTGCTGGCCGGCGCCGGTCTCGGCGATGAGGCGGCGCTTGCCCATGCGGACCGCCAGGAGCGCCTGGCCAACGGTGTTATTGATCTTGTGGGCGCCGGTGTGGGTGAGGTCCTCGCGCTTCAGGTAGACCCTCGCGCCGCCCCACGCGTCGGTCAGGCGGCGCGCGAAGTACAGGGCGGTGGGGCGCCCGGCGAACTGCCGCAGGAGGTAATCGAGCTCGTCACGGAAGTCCGAATCGTCCCGCGCGTCGGCATACGCGGAGGCCAGCTGATCGAGCGCCGCCATGAGCGTCTCGGGGACGTAGCGTCCGCCGTAAGGCCCGAAGCGGCCGCTCGCGTCAGGCACGGTAGCCATGCAGTCTCCTCAGCCTCACCACTTTCTGAAGCGCCAGACGAGCCAGACCGTCGCCGTCGACGCGGCCGCCAACCCCATGATGATCCAGAAGGAGACGATCCCTATCTCCTGCTCCAGCGGCAGCCTGACGTTCATCGAGAACGCGCTGATGACGAGCGTCGGCAGCATGATGGCGATCATCACGAGCGTCAGGGTCTTCATCAGCTGGTTCAGGTTGTTCGAGACCACCGACACGCGCGCGTCCATCAGGCTCGAGAGGACCTGGGAGTAGATCTGGGCGAGCTCGTAGCACTGGCTGTTCTCGATGAGGATGTCGTCGACGAACTCCATCTGTTCCGGCGTGAGGCCCAGGCGGACCGCGTTGGCCTTGAGCTTGTCGATCACCCGGCCGTTCGTGGTGATGGCGGTGAGGTAGTAGACGAGGCTCTTTTCGAGCGTGAAGAGGTTCAGGAGGTGCTTGTTCTCCATCGCCTTGTTGATCTCGCCCTCCAGCTCGTCCGACAGGGCGCTGATGACCCGCAGGTGGCCCTCGAAATGGAAGATCGACCGGTGGATGACCCTCAGGACGATGTCCAGGATCGACTTCACACTGGCGAACTCGCGGCCCTCGAAGAGCGGCGCCTCGTCGGCCACCACCACGACCAGGCGGTCCTTGAAGATAAAGAGGCCGATCGAGGCCACCTTAAACAGGAAGTTGTCCTCCGAACAGTAGTTCTTCGGGCGCTTGATGATGAGGGCCGTGTGCTCCGGCTCGAATTCCAGGCGGGCCAGCTCGTCGGGGTCCAGCGCCGAGTTCAGGGTGTGCTCGTCGAGCTTGAGCTCGCCGGCCAGGAACTTCCGCTCGCCCTCGTCCGGCGCCACGTAGACGTGGACACAGCACGCCGGCGAGTCGACCTCGCAGACCTTGCCGTCACATATGTTCATTCGCTTAAGCATAAGCGCTGCCCCGACTCCACGCGCACCCCGCCCCCCGAGAAGCAGCCGGAGAATCCATTAAGTATACCCCGCCGGACGCCGGAAGCAACCACGATCGGGCCGATTCCCAGGGCGAACGCATCTAAAGTTGGCCTGGGAAGCGGGGTATGGCCGATTTTTCCTTCCGAGGGAGAACCTGGGGAAGGAGAGCGGCCATGGCGACGAGTTTGTGGGAGCACTTTTGGGTGCTGCCGGATCCGCGGGTGG
>JAPLML010000321.1 GCA_026387055.1 Planctomycetota bacterium
GACCGCGAGGCCCGTCCACAGGAGGCGGCCGTGGCGGAGCCTCGGCAGCTCACCGGCCGGGTCGCGCATGAACATGTAGACCACGACCCGCAGGTAGTAGAAGGCCGCGATCGCGGCGTTCAGGACGGTCAGGATCGCGAGCGCCGTCAGCGGGCCGCCGACCTCGACCGCGGCCGAGATCACCAGGAACTTGCCGAAGAAGCCGACGGTCGGCGGGATCCCGGTCAGGCTCAGCATGAACAGCGTCAGCAGCCAGGCCATCGCCGGCTCGCGTCGGACCAGCCCGGCGAAGGTGGACAGGTTGCTGGTGACGCCGGTCCGCCGCTGGAGGGCGGCCACCACGGCGAACGCGCCGAGGTTCATGAACGTGTACGCGGCGCCGTAGAACAGCAGCGCCTCCATGCCCGCGATGTTCCCGGCGCCGTAGGCCGCGAACCCGACCAGCATGTAGCCGGTGTGGGCGATGGACGAGTAGGCCAGCATGCGCTTGACGTTGTCCTGCTGGAGCGCGACCAGGTTGCCGAGGGTCATCGTCAGGGCTGCCAGGACCATGAACACGATGTTCCAGTCGATCGCCAGGTCCGCCAGACCCTGGGCGAACAGCCGGATGATCAGCGCGAACGCCCCGATCTTGGGGCCGACGGATAGGTATCCCGTGACCGGGGTCGGGGAGCCCTGGTACGCGTCCGGCGTCCAGTAGTGGAACGGCACCGCCGCGATCTTGAAGGCGACGCCCGTGGTCATGAACGCGAGGGCCAGGCCGAGGCCCGGCGACATCGGGATGGCCCCACCCGCCACCTGCCCCATGTAGGCCGCCACTTCGGCGATGTTCGTGGTGCCGGTGATGCCCCAGACGAACGCGAGGCCGAACAGGAAGATCGCGCTCGAGAACGACCCGAGCAGGAAGTACTTGATCGCGCCCTCGGTGCTGTACCCATCGGTCTTGTGGTAACCGGCCAGGATGTAGCCCGGCAGGACCATGAGCTCGAGCCCGAGGAACAGGACCAGCAGGTCGCCCGAGGCGGCGAGCAGCATCGCGCCGGCCATCGCGAACACGAGCATCGCGGCGAACTCCGGCACCGGCAGCCCCCGCTCCTCGAGGTAGTCCGGGGCGAAGGCCATCGTGAGCGCGACGATCGCCAGGAACAGCATGTCGAGGAACGTGGTCAGCGGGTCCACGTCGTAGGCGCCGCCGAAGGCCTCGAACGTGCTCTGGCCGGTGATCAGCACCAGGGCGGCGACCAGCCCGAGCCCCGTGAAGGTCGCGATCAGGGCCGGGACCTTGCGCCCCGGGAAGATGAAGTCGACCGTGAGAATCGCGAGGGCGACCAGGATGGCGGCGATGAACGGCGCCAGCACGGTGGCGTCCTGGAAGGTCACGGGTGTCCTCCTACCGCCACAGGCCGAGGGCGACGGGTGCGGCCTGCGAGACGGCTGCGAGCGCCCTGTCGACTGAACCGGCGATGAGGTCGAGGATCAGGCCCGGCCACAGGCCGAAGACCACGACGAGGACGCCGAGCGGCACCAGCGTGAGCGCCTCGACCGGACGCATGTCGGTCAGGTGGTCACCCAGGCCCTTGAGGAAGTCCGAGAGCTCGCCGAACAGCACCCGCTGGAGCATCCAGAGCAGGTAGCCGGCCGCGAGGATCATCACGAACGTCGCCACGGCCGCCGCGGCCGGGCTGGCCGTGAACGTGCCAACCAGGGTCAGGAACTCGCCCACGAAGCCGGACAGGCCCGGCAGGCCGACCGAGGCGAAGACGAAGAACCCGAAGGCGGCCGCGTACACCGGCATCGCACCGCCGAGGCCACCCATCCTGGCGATTGTGCGGTCGTGGGTGCGCTCGTAGATGACGCCGACGAGGAGGAACAGGGCGCCGGTGATGAGGCCGTGGTTGACCATCTGCAG
>JAPLML010000738.1 GCA_026387055.1 Planctomycetota bacterium
ATACCCAAGCTCAGGGCGCACTGCATGTTCACGATGGCGAACTGCACGCAGAACCCCTTGTGGAGCTTGAGGATCTCGCGGGCGTCCCAGGCGGGGTAGTATGGGATCGGCGGATCGTAATTCCACTGGGCCGCGACCCAGTTGCGGAGCTTGATCATCTTGTCGGTCTCGCGCGACGCGCCGGCGACCACCTCGTCCAGCTTGTACTTCGTGCGGAGCTCGACCAGCGCCGGCTCGTCGAACGTCTCGTACTCGAAGGGCATGCTGGTATAGAGGATCTCCTCGTTGTGGCTCGCGAGGACCTTGAGGTTGGCGGCCCACGCGGGCGGCTGCGGCTGGACCTGGGCCTGGAGCTCAACGCCCTGGAGCACCGGCGTCGTCCTGGGCTTGCTCGTGACCAGGACGGCCCGCCACTGGACGAACCGCTTCAGGCCGCCCCGGACGTCGCCGGAGGCGTCGCACGGCAGCCACTCGCCCCAGCGGGCCGGATCGTGCACAGGCGTGTCGCCGCTGCGGACGGAGAACCGGATCGACGTGCCGTCGCGGGGCTCGCTGGTCGAACGAAGGCGGACGGCCTTGACTCGCACGTCGGGAGCGAGGTCCTTTCCGCTGGCCCGGGCCGCAAGGTCGATGATGGGGCCGATCAGCTCGCCCTGGGCGGCGTACTGGGCCAGGTTGAGGCGGACCATGAGCTCGCCATCCTGGCGGCCGTCGTCTCCCAGGCCGGGCGCCCAGGTTCGCCCGCCGTCCGTGGAGCGGAAGCTGCGGTTCGGGCGGTTCTTCCGCTCGGGGTCGTTGGCCAGGATGAACTGCCGCTGCGCCACGGTGATCCACCAACCCTTCGCGCCCCGGCAGGAGAGGACGATCTCGTTGTCTCCCTGGTTGAGGAGGCCGGCCGGAATCCGGACCGTCGGCCAGTCGTTCTCGGTGGCCTTGAACTGGGCGACCTCGAGGGTGAGGTCGCGCCCGTTCACGGCCACGGCGAGGGGGGCCGTCTCCTCCGGCTGCGGGCGGACGGACAGGACGACCCGGGCGTCGAGGACCTCCGCGCGGTTCACGCGCAGGACCTTCTTCACCTGCACGTCGCCGCGGATCGCCGTCGGGGCGGCCACGCCGTACTGGAAGTCGGCGCACGCCCCCGGGCCGTCGTCCTCGACGAGCGCCAGGTCGTACAGGATCACGGACCGGCCGTCCGGGGCCATCTGGACGTCCCGGGCCAGGAACCCCTTCTCGAACGCCTCGCCGAGGGGCATCGCTTCGGTGACCGTGACGGCCTCGGCGGCCTCGGCGGCCGTCGCGCGCAAGGGAACCGCCGCGGCGAGGATCGCCAGGCCGACCAGTGCAACCGGAACCGCAGGGTGTGCCATGGCTCATCCTCCGAAGCTGAAGTCCGCGACGACTGCGACAACCCGTACGCCTACAGGCTACACAGGCCTGCGCCGCGCGGCAAGACGCGGCTCCTCTCGCCTTGCTGCTGCGGGTACCGCGCGTGCTTGCGGGCCGCTCGCGGGCGGTTGTCTCCGGTGTGCGGGGCGGGGGTTACGGCGGGATTCGCAGGAAAGGCAGGCCCGGCACGGGTGGATGTCGCGCCGCCTCGCGCAGGCCGTCCGCCAGGACGGCGCTCAGGTCCATCTTGACCTCGACGGGCGGTCGGCCGTTCAGGGGTACCGCCTGTTCGTTGGCCTGGCCCGGGCCTGCCCAGGCATCGGTCCAGGACTTCGCGGGCGGCCCACGGTTCGCCCGCCTTGGCACGCTCCAGGAGCGCACGGATCACCGCCTTGAGGTCTGCGGGTGAAACAGCGCAGACAAGGGCCTTGCGCCAGGCCCCTACCGTTCTGGCGTGAGGGTTTCCCTGCCCGCCGGGGTTGCCGGCAGCAAGCCGCCCGCGCCGGTCCCGTCCGTGACTGTTATCCCCATTTGTTGACGGTGCTCATGTGTCCGCCACGTCAGCCCTTTCTTGCGACCCCCCGCGCGGCCGTTTCCCTACTTGCCGCCGGCGGCCTTGACCATCGCCACGATCCCCGCCTTGAGGGCATCGGGCAGGCAGGGCCAGGCGGAAATGACGGCGGCCAGATCGGGGCAGGACGGGCCGATTTCAGCGGCCAAAGCGCCAAGCAAAGCGCCCGGCGCCGCAGGCGGATTCGCGCAAGTGCGTGTCTGTGCGGCGGTTACGTCCGGGGCACAACGGCCTTCTAAGCCGTAGGTTGCAGGTTCGAGTCCTGCCAGGCGCGCCATTGTTAGGTATGGTCAAGTCTTGGCATAGTGGCGACAAGTGCGACGGTTTCCGCGAGTTCTCGCCGGTTACGCGCCTCGGTTACCGAACTCTCCGTCTTAGCAGGTGATGGCAAGTTTGGGCGTACCGGGGCGGTTGCGCGCTGAAAGGGCGCTGCGCGCTTACGGGGCTGTCCGGTTTCGGGTTCCAGTGGCCCAAGCGGCCTGGGGCCTCGGCATCCCATGCATATAATGGCCGACAATAGCGGCCGGGATGCCGTAATACATTGGCAACGTTAGAACTCGCCGTGTAGACTTTCGGATGCCAAACTGGGTTGCATTCCAGGTCGGGCGGCGATCTCTACCGCGCCACTTGAATGACACCCAAGGCCCCCCCCTTTGGGGACGAAAGGATGGATGTGATGTGGTCCTATCTCAAACTCCGTGTCAAGGCGGTCTTTGCCCTCGCAGGTGTCCTCTGCGTACTCCTGAGTATGTTCACCGTCCAGGATATCGCGAAACTCCAGATCACCTACAGCCCCCCCGTCAAGGTCGAACCACTGGCGGCCGGGGTTGTTTTCATCCTATTGGCAATCGCGTGGGCCGTTGCCCCTTCGCTGTCCGTGCCGTTGACATGGACGGCAATGTTCCATGTCAAGGGCTGCGGTGAGGGGTTTGCGGCGTCCTTTGCCCATGCCGTGGTCCAAGTGCGCTTCGGGGTAATTCAGGATTTTGCAGGCCCGGGATCCGGCGATTTAGTTGCGTTGCCAGCAAACGACTGCTTTGATGATCAGTGTATACACGACACGCGGAGTGCTCTCGGGGCTTTCGTCAACCACATGTTCCCAAGCAAAGTGCATGAGGTCTGCGATCTCGCGCAGAAACAGATTCGGGCGACTCTCCAGAAAGATGCACATAAGGACGGGCGGCAAGCAAGGTACGAGAAGGGCAGCACTCTCTACTTCGATCACCCCCTTGGCACAAACATTCGCATGGCCTTTGTGGCTACTACCACGGTGATGGAACGCGAGGGCATCCGATGCCAGGGCGAAGATGTCTTTGCGGCAGTCAAGGGTTTGCACCGGCTGATGAACGAACACCGTCTCGAAAACTTGGTTCTACCTTTGCTCGGCAGCGGTCACGGTGGGCTTCGCGCGCAAGTCTCGCTGTTGTGCATGCTGACCGCGTTTGCAGAGCGTCTTTCCGAGCCCTCAGGCCGCCACATCAAGTTGGTCCGCATCGTGGTCTTTCAACGCGACAACGCGTCGCGTCCCGACATCACCAGGTGGCAGAGCAGACGACTGTTGGCCTTCGCCAAGAAATACTGCGAACCGAAGGGGTGATGGAGATGGAAAACAGACTCGTGGAGTTCTACGTCGGTCGTGGCGTCGATCACGCTGGGCGGTCACTCGATACGATTCTCGGTATGTCTGATTCCGAACTTGAGGGTCTTCACGACTACATCCAATGGCTCTTTCCAATGGATGTTCCGAGTTCGGTCAACCCGTACGCCCCAGTTGCCGACCAAGAGACACAACGTGCATTCCGCAGAGATCGGAAGCTGCGTGTGAATCTATGCAGGTCATGTCGCAGAATGCTGCAATTCTACAGACTGTCGTGCGGGGCGCAGCAACAGCCGTGCGCCGCCATACAAACGACCCCAACCTTCGCAAGTAGGCCAGTCAACTGGCTGACACCGGACAACCATAATCATCTCCGACTCACGCGGGTCCTGACCAGTCTTCGGCTGCTCGGGCTTTCGGAGTGCTCATCTCGTCTCCTCCAATGCTTGGAAGATATCGCTTCTCGCTATCCAGAACGAGTCACAGACCGGACACGAACGTTTTGGAGCGAGTCGCAACAAGGAGAACTGACAACAACCTGAACGCTGCGATGTCTCAGGTTCCGCTGGCCGCCAGTGCCGCGACGTCGGCCCGTGGGGCGTCGATGGAGGGGAGGGCGGCCAGGGGCCCGCCTCTGGTCCAGCAGTTGGACGTGGGCGTAGCGGCCGAGCGTCAGCCTCGGCGCCGAGTGGCGGGCGAGTTCCTGGGCGGCCTTGATGTTCGTCACGCTCTGGACGAGGCGGCCGGCGGCATGGACGGGGGGCGTCGCCCGGTCAGTGCGGAGGAAACGGGCGGCGCAGGAGTCAGCCGGCGGCCTTCTCTCGCACCGCGGCGTACGACGGAATTCCGGATGACCCGCCCACGGCCTGGATGCAGAAGCTGGCGGCGGCGTTGCCGATCCGTGCGGACGTCGCGACGTCTTCTCCGTGGGCCAGGCCGGCCAGGAAGCCCGCGTCCCAGGAGTCGCCCGCCCCCGTCGCGTCGACGACGTGCGTTGGAAACGCCGGCACGTGCACGCGCTCCTTGCCGTGGGCCACGAGGCACCCTTCGGTCCCCCTCTTGAGGACGACCGTCGACACGCCGCACGCGAGCAGGATGTCCGCCACCTGGTCGGCGGACGCGCCGGCGTAGATCACCCGCATATCGTCCAGGCTTGGCAGGAAGTAGTCGCAGTGGGGGAGCATCGCCTCCATCGCCTCGCGGTTTGGCCCGAGGCCGAAACATTCGTCGAGAAGCGTCACGACGCCGCGCCGCCGCGCCTCGGCCAGGATGGCCGCGCCGGGCGGACCGTCGAGCCGCGGCTTGACCCACAGGTCCTGGTACAGAAGGAAATCGGCCGCCAGCAGGCGCTCCAGGTCCAGGTCTTCGGGCGAGAAGGTCAGGTTCGCGCCGGGCGTGTGGATGAACGTGCGGTCGCCGTCCTCGTGGATGCCGACGAACGTGAAGGGGGTGGCGTCGGTCTTCGAGAGGCGGATACCGCTCGTCTCTGCGCCGCTTCGGCCGATCTCTTCAAGGAGGAACCGGCCGGCGAAATCGTCGCCCAGCTTTGCGAAGATGCCCGCCGGCAGGCCCATCTTCGCCAGCGCGCAGGCCGTGTTGGCCGCGCCGCCCCCGGGCATGAACTGGATGCGTTTCGTGACGACCTGTGTCCGGCCCCGCCGCTCGGGATAATCGCGGAGCGGCCCGCTCAGGGCATCCAGCACGATGACGCCGAGCGTATGGATTCTCTTCATCGGTTGCCTCTCACGGCGCGGCCTTCCCAGCGGCGCCGCACAGGGCGATCCATTTCTCGACCACCTTCGCCATGGCCGTCATGGCGCGGGCGAGCGCCACGGGCAGCCACAGGTTCTCGAGCGCAGGCTCGCGCAGCGTGTCGCGGACCGCCCGCAGAAGCTCGCTTGCCACGTTGACCTTGGCCATGCCGAGCGAGACGGCCCGCCGCAGGTCCTCGGCGGGCGTTCCCGAACCGCCGTGCAGGACGAGGGGCACGTTGGTGGCCTCGCGAATGGCGGCCAGGCGATCGAAGTCGAACTGTGGCCGCCGCGTGTAGATTCCGTGGGCGTTGCCGATGGAGACGGCCAGCATGTCGACGCCGGTGGCCTCCACGTAGGCCTTGGCCTCGGCGGGGTCCGTCAGCGTGGAGGTCTTGGCGCCCTCCCCGGCGGCGGTGCCCACGAAGCCGACGGCGCCGAGTTCGCCTTCCACGGTGATCCCGAGCGGCCGGGCTCGCGCCGCCACCCGACGCAGGGCGTCAACGTTCTCGGCGAAGGTCCGGGTCGAGTAGTCGAGCATGACGGAGGTGAAACCCGCCGCAATGCACGCGTCGACGCACGCCGGCGAGTCGCCGTGGTCGAGGTGCAAGGCCGCCGGCACGTCGTATCTTGCGGCCACGATCCGCGCCAGGTCTCCCATGAGGGGAGGGGCCACCAGCGGGAACTCGCCGGGCCCGGCCATGACGAGCACCGGCGCGCGGCACGCCGCGGCAACGCGGAGCACGGTGTCCAGGGTCTCCGCGTTCCAGACGCAGAACGAGGGCACCGCGTAGCCGCCCTGGAAGGCGTTGCGGATCAGGTCGCCCGCCGGCAGGAATCTCATAGGTCCCTCGCTGTTCCCGGGCATCGCCGTACGGCCGTGCCGCTACGGCTTGACCATCCTAGACGGCGTAGCCCCTCGCGCCAAGCGATCCGTTCCTGAGCGGACCACGAGGGGTGTGCCGAGATTCTGTGGCAAGCCCTGTTCGTCGGGGGTGGCACGGTCACGCGCCGTTGCGTGACCGTGCTTGCTCCCCCACATGACCATGCACGGCCACGCAACGGCGCGTGGCCGTGCCACCCTCGCCACAAACATGAGGTACGACCGACCACGAGCCACCGTCGGCGGTCCGTCTCTACGCCGGCCGACCGCAGGCTCGGAGCGGCGGCTTCCGGGCGGATTCGGGCCCGCCGGCGATGGGTGTCACGAGGTCCCTGATCCCGGTTTCCGAACGCGGGCGACCAGCGTTCGGTAAGCCCCCTTGCACACCGAGCCGCTTGTTGTCATCCTGTTGCCATCAGAACCCCCGGCTGTAGCGGACTGCAAGGGGGTTCTCGGACTCCGTGGGGCCTCACTGGCGCGCTGCTACGACCGTCGATTGCAGGTTTGAGTCCTGCCAGGCGCGCCGCGGTCATGGACAGGAGCAGCATGCAACGAACGAATCTCCGGCTGTGGCTCATGGCGGCGCTGGTGATGGGCGCGGCCGCCGGGGCCGCTGAGACGCCGCCAGCGAAGAAGACCGCCGAAGCGGGCGAGAAACCGATTGCCACGGCCGGCGGGAGGCTTGGCGACCTCCTCCGGACGTGGTACGCCGAAGGGACCGCCGCCGGGAACAAGGGCGACCGCTACGACAACCGCGACCGCGGCCACTCGGGGCTCGACCTCGGGGCCCATCCGCAGCTTTCGAAGGTCGACTACACGGACCTGGACCGGAAGGCGGGCCGCGACTGGGCCGCCCAGGGCGCGGTCCTGGGCGGCGTCGTCTTCGGCAACTCGTCGACCTCCGGCGGGGTCTACCAGGGCGGCAGCAACCCGCGGCACCTCTACTCGGGCCCCGTGGGCCTCGCCCTCCTCGCCAAGCAGTATGCGTACAACAATATCTACATTTACCCAGAGCACAACGACTACGACCCCGGCCATAACGGCAACGGCGGCTTCGGCGACCTGTACCCGACCAACACGCCGTACCTGATCGCGAGCCAGGGGTCGTCGGGGTCCGACCAGCCGTTCATGCACGCCGTGGCCTACACGCTGGCGGCCTTCCGGCCCGAGGTCAAGAAACGCCTGATCGAGTCCTGCCTCCTCATGCCGACGGTGCAGATGATCTTGCGCCGGTCGAACAAGAACGTGCCGCACATCCAGGATTACCTGACGGGCAAGGCGCACCCGACGGTCTTCGACGGGTCGCAGGTCGATGCCCTCAAGATGGTCGAGCTGGCGCATGAGATCGCGCTCGACGCGGTCCCGCCGCTCGTGCAGCTCGGCGTGGTGGAGGAGGACGCGGCCGAATGCGGCCGCGACTTCTTCGAGCCGGCAGGGGGGACCGAGAAGCTCGGCGACACGCCGGCCGTGATCGCGCGGGTCGCGAGTTCCGTGAAGTTCGCGCGCCGGATCGTGGTGAGCGCCGGCCTGAGCTCGGACCTGAACAAGCGGCCGCTCGCGTTCCACTGGGTGGTCCTGCGCGGCGACGCCGCGAAGATCCGCATCCAACCGAGCAATAAGAGCGCGTCGATCTGGCCCGCCCTGTTCGACCTCTTCAAGCCCGCTGCGGGTTCGCCGGGGGCGCAGCTCCTCAAGAAGGCGCTGACGGCCGAGGAGGTCGCCGCCGTCCTTCGGGCGGCCGAGGAGTATCCGAAGGCCAAGGCGGCCCTGGAGGCGGCCGAGGCGAAGGAGAAGCCGCTCCAGGAAGCCCGCGGCAAGGCCGAGGCCGAGGCAAAGGCATCCGAGAAGAAAAAGGCCGATGCCCAGGCGGCGCACGACAAGGCGCCCGGCGCCGAGACCAAGGCCGCGCTCGACAAGGCGCAGGCGGACCTCTCCGCGGCGCAGGCGGCGCTCAAG
>JAPLML010000135.1 GCA_026387055.1 Planctomycetota bacterium
GCTATCGGGACAATGACACACTCGCTAGACACATACTCCCGCGAGGGGAGAGGGGGGGAAAGCCTCCCCCGTCATCACACCTTGAAGTCCTCGGGTTTCAGTTCCAGCCGCCGGCCCGCCTTCATGGCGTCGACGGCGCGGAGGGCGGCCACGGCGCCCTGGCAGCCTACCTCGGCCGGACAGTTTAATCCCCAGACGCCCCGGATTGCGTCAAAAAAGTTTTTCAGATGATACCAGTGCTGGTGCCTCTCGACGCCGGGGTTGGGGAGGGACGCAAAGACGCGGTCCTCGCTGGGCCCGCCGATGAGCACGCCGAAGTCATGCAGGTACTGCGGCCCGCCATGCCCCTTTGCTGGAGGCGAGTTCGGCCGGACCCAAAGGACGGGCAAGTCCTCTTCCCATTGGGCCACCTTGGCTCGCTGTTCTCGCCAGAGGCCCCCCTTGCCGGCATCCTCCGAGATCGTCAGCGCCCCCTCGTCGCCGTAGAACACTTCGTAGAACCCGCCGTCCTCGGTGACCGTGTTGACGTCGTACAGGCCGCGGACGGTGCGGGTCTTGCCTTCCCACGCGTAGTCCCACTCCAAGAGGCACGTGGCGTTGTCGTAGAGCTCGTAGAAGTCGTAGTAGTCCAGGCCGCCGCTCGCCATCACGGCCTTGGGCGGGGTGCGGAGGAACCAGTTGAAGACGTCGATCTGGTGGGCGCCGAGGTTCACGAGCTCGCCGGCCGAGAACTTCTCGAACCACCGCCAGTTCCGGAACTGCTCCATCGACTCGTAGCCGTACCGCTTGAGCGTGGCGTCGTCGAGGGCCAGCTTCTGGGGCCACGTGAACTTGACGCGCTTGGGCCCGTGCCACTGGCCGAAGACGTTGGTGATCCGGCCGAGGGCCTTCTTCGCGTAGATATACTCGAGGGCCAGGTGATAACGCGGGTTCGAGCGATGCTGGCGGCCGACCTGGAGGAGTTTGCCCGCCCGGCGGGCCGCCTCGACCGTCTTCCGGCAGTCCGCAACCGTCAGCGCCATCTCCTTCTCGCAGTAGACGTGCAGGCCGGCCTTGAGGCACGCCAGCGTCTGCTCGCAGTGGAAGCCGTCGGGCGTGGCGATGATGGCGGCCTGAAGGTCTTTCTCCTTCGCCAGCATCTCGCGGTAATCTTCGTAGACGGTCGCGGGGTGGCCGCGCTTCTTGAGGAGCCCGGCGGCATACTTCTGGGCGCACGGCCAGATGTCGCAGACGGCCTTGAAGCGGAGGCCAGGCAGGTCGAGGCCGTAGTTGATGAGGTCGCGCCCCTGGCGTCCGGCGCCGATGACGGCCACATGGATGTCGTCGGGCAACGCGTGCACCTCATCGAGAAAAACACGCGCCCAGCAAGCTGGGCGGCTAGATGTTGCCTTTATCGTTTAGCCGTCGCCGCATACGGCGACGGTCATTAACCGCGGCCGTATGCGGCCGCGGCTAAACGATGCGATGGCCAGGCGCTACTTCGCGGCGGCCCACGCGATGGCCTGGGCCGTCAGTTTCTGGAACTCCTTGGTCGCGTAGGCCTTCGAGTCGTGGCCCAACTGGATGTAGCAGACGTGCGTCTTGTCGTGGGGCGCGACCCACGCGATCGACTTGTTGTTCAGGGGCTCCTCGGTGGTCATCAGCATCTTCACCTTCGGATCGACCGTGTACCCCTTGTAGGTCTCGTCGTGGATGGCGAAATCACTCACGCCCTGCGTGATGGGGTGCGGTGCGTCCTCCACGTGCACCTTGATGTCAACGCCGTGCTTGTACTGCGACCGGGCGTGCTTCACCCCGTCCTCCTCGACGTCGCTCAGGTAGTACCTGGCGCCGATGAGCTTGGCCCACCCCGGCCAGTTCGGATAGGCGGCGATGGCGTGGTGCATGACCACCAAGCCCACGCCCTTGTCGAGCAGCGCCAGGAAGTTCTTCTGCCGCTTTTCGGAGATCTTCTGGCCGAAGTTGTAGAGCAGGATCACGTCGTAGGGGAAGTTCGTCGTGTCCTCGAAGATCTCGCCGTCCTTCGTCGCCACGTGGGTGAAGGTGATGGCGCTATTGGCCTCGAAGACGGCCATGAACGGCTTGTGCTCGTAGTCGTGCCCGCCGGTGACGACGACCACGTTGGGTTTCTTCGCGGGCGCGGCGTAAACGGTCCTGGCGGCGCGGGCGGGCCCGGCGCGGCCGGCCTCCGGCAGACGCTTGGCCACCCAGCGGATCGCGCGGCTCACCTCGGTCCGGAAGATCGGGTTCTGGTAGGCCACCTGGTCATGGCCCGACTGGAGGTAGCAGACGTTGGACTGGCGGTAGGTCTTCGTCCAGCCGATGATCTTGTCGCTCGACGGCTCCTCGGTCGTCAGCAGCACGTGGTTGGCCGGGTCGATGGTCGTGCGGCAGTAGGTCTCGTCGACGAAATCGTAGTCCGTCAGGCCCTGGGTGATCGGGTGGTTCGGGTCGGCCACGTGGATCTTGAGCTTCACGTTGCCCTTGTAGCCCGACCGCTCCTTCTTGACGCCGTTCTCCTCGTACGGGGCGAAGTGGTAGGTGACGCCGGCGATCTTCCAGAACTCCGGCCAGTTGTTGTAGGCGCCGTTGGCGTGGTGCAGGACGAGGAGGCCCACGCCCTTGTCCATGAGCTTGAGGAAGTTCTCCTGCTGCTTCGGGGTGATCTTCTGGTTGAAGTTGTAGAGGACCATCACGTCGTAGGACCAGTTGGAGATATCTTCGAAGATTTCTCCGCCGACCTTCTGGTCGGACCGCGTGGCCGTGATGTCGTCGTAGCCCTCGAAGACCTTCTTGAACTCCGGCTCGTTGAAGCCGTGGCCGCCGGTGATGAGGACAACGTTGATCTTCTTGGCGGCGGGTGCGGCGCCTTCCGCCGCCCAGGTGGTTCCCACGGCCAGGACGAGTGCGGCGACGAGTGCGGCGAGTGTGATCCAGCGATTCATCGTGAGCCTCCTTGACTTCGCGTTCCGCGCGGTGCAGGATGGGGTGGCGTGGCCATGCCACCCGGCCATACGGCGCCGCTCAACAATATACGTTGCCCGGGGCGCAATGCACCCAATTTTTCCGGGGTGGCGGCGGCACCGGCGGTCTTCAGGAACGCGCGGCGGTTGAGCCGGGTGGCTTTCTTCAGCCCCTCCAAACGCGCGCCCAGCAAGCTGGGCGGCTAAATGTGGCATGGTATGCTGTTATCGTCTTTACTGAGGTGCTCCGGTACTCAGGCACTCAGGTACCTTCTTTACAGCGTCCACGGCGCCCGCATCGGGCGCGATAGCATCCGGTTGGCCTCGGCGTCGCCCACGCACTGCTCGGCGACGGGGTCCCACCGGAGCTTGCGGCCCAGCGCGAGCGCGATGTTCCCCAGGTGGCAGACCGTGGCCGACCGGTGGCCCACCTCGACCGGGGCGGCGGGGTCCCGGCGCGTGCGGATGCAGTCCAGGAAGTCGCCCATGTGGCTCTTGCGGGTCTCGTACAGGTGGATCTCGTCGGGCCCGATGGCCGACGTAAGGAGCGACTTCGGCACGGCCTGCTTGCCGTCGCTGATCCACCCTTCCGTCCCCTCGAAGCGCGTGCAGCCGGGGCCGGTGGTGCCGATGAGTTTGACCCCATTGGCATACGTGCACGTGAACTCGACCTTGAGGGCGGTGTTGAAGAGGCCCTCGGTGGGCCACTCGGCCTGGCCCTCGATCTCGACCGGGCCGGAATCGTCGGCCCCGATGCCCCACTGGGCCACGTCGATGTAGTGGGCGCCCCAGTTGGTCATCTGCCCGCCCGAGTAGTCGAGGATGAACCGGAACGTGTAGTGGCACCGCAGGGGGGTGTACGGCTCCCACGGGGCCGGGCCGATCCACATGTCGTAGTCGAGCTCCGGCGGCGGCGGCTCCGGTGTCCACGTCGGCGGGCAGGTCTTGTTGTTCGTGGCGATCTCCGCGGTGACGGTCTTGAGCTG
>JAPLML010000087.1 GCA_026387055.1 Planctomycetota bacterium
GGCACGGCCACGCGCCGTTGCGTGGCCGTGCACGGCCACATAGGGTAGCATGCACGGTCACGCAACGGCGCGTGACCGTGCCACCCACGGTAAGAAGCTGTTTCAGAACCGGAGATAGCGCGGTGGGCAGTCTTGCCCACCGCGCGCACGCGCCCGAATTCTCGCGGCGGGCAAGACTGCCCGCCGCGCGACCCCGCCCTGAAGGGCGGTTCTGAAACAGCTTCTAAACAGGTACAGGCGCGCGGCCGTGCCACCCCGCAGGGGGTGGCTCGCCCCCTGGAACTGGCGCATCACGTGGCCCGCGCATCCTGGCTGGCGGACCAACGGTCTCGCGAGTACAATCAGGCCGGACTCGAGGTCAACCATCGAACGGGAGGTGGCCGAAGATGCAGCCGACACGTCGTGGGATCACCCGGCGCGGTCTTCTGAAGGTCCTCGGGGCCGCGGCGGTCGCGCCTTACGTGGTCCCGTCATCCGCGCTCGGCCTGGGGGGGACGGTCGCCCCCAGCAACCGGGTCGCCATGGGGTTCATCGGCGTCGGCACGCAGGGGGGCGGGCACCTCCTCGGAGGCGCCTGGACCTACCTCACGGGCGGCTACGTCGCCCGCGACGACGTGCAGGTCCTGGCCGTGTGCGACATCGTGCGCAGCCGTCGCGAGGAACGCACGCAGCGGGTCAACGCGTACTA
This sequence comes from Planctomycetota bacterium, assembly GCA_026387055.1. Classification (GTDB taxonomy): domain Bacteria; phylum Planctomycetota; class Phycisphaerae; order FEN-1346; family FEN-1346; genus JAPLML01. Next base: position 689 of record JAPLML010000087.1, read on the forward strand.
CGCCGGGAAGCTCGACAAGGGCAGCTACAAGGCCGCCGAAGCGTACAACGATTTCCGCGACGTCCTGGCGCGCCCCGACATCGACGCGGTGCTCATCGGCACCCCCGTCCACTGGCATGCCCTGATGACGATCATGGCCGCCAAGGCGGGCAAGGACGTCTACTGCGAGAAGCCGTGCTCCCTGACGATCCGCGAAGGGCGGGCGATGGTCGACGCCATCCGGCGCTACGGCCGCGTCTTCCAGGCCGGGACCCAGCAGCGGTCGTGCTACGGCGGCAAGTTCCGCCGGGCCTGCGAACTCGTGCGCAGCGGACGCATCGGCCAACTCAAATCCGTCTACGCGATGCTGGGCGGCGGCGGGTTCACCCCCGGCCCGGGGCCGACCGGCCGCGGCGTGCCCGTCCCCGACGGGATCGACTGGGAACTGTTCCTCGGCCCCGCCCCGTGGACGCCGTATCCCGGCGGCCTCGACGCCCACATGTTCGGCTGGGGCAGCATCAACTGGGGCCAGCACCACTACGACATCGTCCAGTGGGGCATCGGCGCCGACGACACCGGCCCCGTCGAGATCGGCTGGGAAGACGGCAAGCTGGCCTGCAAGTACGCGTGCGGCGTCACCGTGTACGGGTGCCCGTACCCCGGCGAGAAGGTGGGCGGCACGGGCGGCTGCACGTTCGTCGGCACCGAGGGCCGCCTCGCCGTCGACCGCGAGTGGCTCGTCTCCTACCCGTCCAGGATCGCCGAGCAGGCGCTCGGCCCTAATGATGTGCATCTCTATAAGTCGAACGACCACTCGGTGAACTTCCTCGACAGCGTCCGCACCCGCAAGCGGGCGATCTCGGACGTCGAGACGGCCCACCGCGCCATGAGCGTCCTTCTCCTGGGCGGCATCGCCGAGCAACTGAAGCGGCCGCTCAAGTGGGACCCCGGGCGCGAGCAGTTCGCGGGCGATCCCGAGGCTGACCGGCTGCTCTCGGTGGCCCAGCGCCCGCCGTGGCGCCTGTGAAGCAATGTGGAATGCGAAATGTGAAAGGCGAAGTGCGAAAGGGACGGCGCGCGGCCAAGGCGCTGAACGTTTAGCGGGGAGCCGAAGGCGACCGCGGCCATCGAAGGCCCTTTTCATAAGGCGAGCTATAATGATGACAGAGCCCAAACGGATTCTCAAGCTTCGAGTGTTGACGGGTGGCACGGCCACGCGACGTTGCGTGACCGTGCACGGTCCGAAGTCACGCACGGCCACCCAACAGCGGGTGACCGTGCCACCCCCTATGACAAGGACGCTGTGGATGACATTGGCCGCGGCGATGATGCTCTGCCTGGCCGGCTTGTCCGCGCCCGCCGCCCCGGCCGACGCCGAGCAGGCGCTCATCGGCGTCCTTCAATCGGACAGGCCGCCCGCGGAGAAGGCGGCCGCCTGCCGCAACCTGAAGCCCATCGGGACCGCGAAGTCCGTGCCGGCCCTGGCGGCCCTGCTCGCCGACAAGGACCTCTCGCACTGGGCGCGGTGGGCGCTCGAGACGATGCCGTGTTCCGAGGCGGGGGCGGCCCTGCGCGGCGCCCTCGCGAAGACCGCGGGC
>JAPLML010000397.1 GCA_026387055.1 Planctomycetota bacterium
CCACCCGCGGATCCGGCAGCACCCAAAAGTGCTCCCACAAACTCGTCGCCATGGCCGCTCTCCTTCCCCAGGTTCTCCCTCGGAAGGAAAAATCGGCCATACCCCGCTTCCCAGGCCAACTTTAGATGCGTTCGCCCTGACAGCAAGGGCCAACGAGGCAAGTCCGGGCGCCGCCCTGACCTCACTTCCCGCCGCCCAGCATCATGATCGGCACGGCGATGGCGGCGTAGGCGATGAGCCAGAGGAGCGGCTTGAGGGCGTCGCGCCAGGGCGGCGTCTGCGGCAACGGGGGAGGTTCGACGGCAGGACGGCACGCCTCAAGGACCCACGCCGGCGGCAGGAGGAACGAACTGTAGACCGGAATGAAGCCCCAGAACATGACACCGGGCAGCAAAAGAAAGAATTCCCAGTTCAGCGGCGCCATCTTGCCGGTGACCACCGGCAGGAGCCACATGGCCAGCACCCCGTCGGCCCCCGACTCGTACAGGCCCGCCAGAAGCAGCACGGTCACCGCCGCGAACCGCTGCCGGTTCTGCACGCGCACGAACGTCCAGACCATCGGCACGTACCAGGGCATCGTGATGAGGAGGTCGGCGATCAGGTTCGGGTGGGCCGCCACGCCCGTGGCGCCCGTGACCTTCTCCATAATGAGGAACATCGTCTCGACGACGGCCGCATTGAAGATGCCCAGCAGGATCGCGTTGCGCACAGGCCGGCGCGCAAGGACCGGCAGCCACCAGCGGCGCGTCGCCCACAGGGCGAGCGTGTAGAGGCCGCTCGCGGGAATCGCGACGATCACCGCCAGACCCTTCGGTGTGGGGTCCTTGATGAAACCGAACGTGAGGGCCGCCATCGCCCACGTGACGCCGATGATGACCACGCGCCGCCGCCAGCGGCGCCAGCGAGTCGCGTCCATGGCTGCACCCGGGGTGAGGAGGACAAAGCGCTTGCATGAGAAGCGCCGGCTGTTAGTATACCGCCGCGCCGGCCTCGACAAGACGAGAAAACCGAAAGGAGGGACAACCGAAGTGACCGCCCCCGATCCGCACGAGAAACTGAAGGCCTTCCAGCCCCGGTGCCGCTACTTCGTCGGCATCGACAGCGACGGCTGCGCGTTCGACACCATGGAGCCGAAGCACAAGGAATGTTTCTGCCCCGTCACGGTGTGGAAGTGGGACCTGGCGGCGGTCTCGAAGTACGCCCGCGAGGCGTGGGACTTCGTCAACCTCTACTCCAAGCAGCGCGGCTGCAACCGCTTCCACGCGCTCCAGTTCGTGATGGATCACCTCAGGGAGCGGGCCGAGGTCGTCCGCCGCGGCGTCGATATCCCGCTCCTCAAGGATCTGCGGGCATGGACCGCCCGCGCGAAGGCCCTCGGCAACCCGGAGCTTCAGGCCGAGGTGCAAAGGACCGGCAGCCCGGAGCTTACCCGGGTGCTCGACTGGTCGAAGACCATCAACGAGATGGTCGGCAAGATCGTGAAGAAGGTCCCCCCGGTCCCCGGCGTGCGCGAGAGCCTGGAGCTCCTGGCGGGCAAGGCCGACCTGATGGTCGTGAGCGCCACGCCTGGCGAGGCCCTCCAACGCGAGTGGCAGGAGCACGGCATCGCGCGGCACATGGCGATCATCGCGGGGCAGGAGATGGGGTCGAAGAAGGACCACCTGGCCGTCGCCGCCGGCGGCAAGTATCCCCCCGAACGCATCCTCATGATCGGCGACGCCCCCGGCGACCTCAAGGCCGCCCAGGCCAACGGGGCGCTCTTCTACCCCGTCAACCCCGGCCACGAAGAGGAGTGCTGGGACCGCTTCATCAAGGAGGCCGGCCCGAAGTTCCTCGCCGGCGACTACACGCGCGAGTATGAGGCCCGCCTTATCGCCGAGTTCGACCGCCTCCTGCCCGACATGCCGCCGTGGAAGCACTGACGGTGGCGGTGAAGCGTGCCTCAGCCTTGGGGCGAATGGGGGGCGTGACATGCCGTCGAGAGCTGTTGTCTTGCTTGCCGTCGGGCTTGCCCTGGTGGTTTACGGTGTCGGTGCAGCGTTTTCCCTCCTACGTGTTCCAGGTGAGGTACAGTCAGTGCACCGTCGATCGGCCGCTGGCCGAGATGATTCACGTTCGCTGGGAGCCCCTTGAAAGTGCGCCAGAAAGTGCCTCCAAAAGGGCTTGATACCTGCCGACAAGACGGTATACTATCCCGTCTGCGTTCGGTTGAGTCATCAGACGGAGGGTGCCCGTGCCTGCGAAATGTGACATCTGCGGCAGAACGTCGGCGTTCGGCAACAGCATCAAGCGCCGCGGCAAGGCGAAGTACCTGGGCGGCGTCGGCCGCAAGATCACCGGCATCACACGCCGGCGGTTCAGGATCAACCTGCAAGCAGTGCGCGCGGAGCTTCCCGACGGCCGGCGGACGCGCCTGCGCGTCTGCGCCAAGTGCCTGCGGAGCGGCCGCGTGACGAAGCGCAGCAAGCGCGTCGTGCCCCAGGCCGCCGAGTAGCCGCCCCTCGGGCGGCATGCCCACGGCTTGCCCGCCGAGGCGGGCCGTCTTGGCCTGGGCATGCGTGCTCAAACGCGGGTCGTGCCGCCTGTCCGCTGAGGATCGCTCCATGGCCCTTTCGAGCAAGGAAGTGCTCAAAGTCGGAACGCTCAGCCGCATCCGCCTTACCCCGGAAGAGGTCGAGAAGTTCTCGTCGCAGCTCTCCGCCATTCTTGACTACGTTGACAAGCTTCGCGAGTTGGACACCGCCGGCGTAGAGCCGCTGGCCCATGCGCTCCCGATCCACAACGTGCTGCGGCCCGACGAGCCTCGGCCCGGCCTGGCGCCGGAGCAGGCGCTCGGCGGCGCGCCGCAGTCCGACGGCGATTTCTTCCGCGTGCCGCGCATCCTCAATGAGGAAGCCGGCGCCTGAGCCGACCGCCCGTCCGGAACCATTCCCATGGCCGTGACCGACCTGACAGCCTGTGAAATCCGCAAGGCCATCGCCGAGCGCCGCCTGAGTGCGGTCGAGGCCACGGAAGGTTGTCTTCGTGCCATCGGGCGCCTTGACCCCAAGATCAAGGCATTCCTCTCGACGGACCCCGACGGCGGGCGCCGCCGCGCCGCCGAGATCGACCGACGCCTCGCGGCGGGAGAGAACGTCGGCCTTCTGGCCGGCATCCCTGTCGCGGTCAAAGACAACATGTGCACCGCCGACGGGCAGCCGACGACCTGCGCGAGCCGCATCCTCGGCGGCTGGCGGGCGCCGTACGACGCCCACGTGGTCGAGCGCCTGAAGGCCGAAGGGGCCGTGATCGTCGGAAAGACGAATCTTGATGAGTTCGCGATGGGTTCCTCCACCGAGAACTCGGCCTACGGGGCCACGCGGAACCCCTGGGACCTCGGCCGCGTGCCTGGTGGCTCCAGCGGCGGGAGCGCCGCGGCCGTGGCCGCACGCCTGGTGCCCATCGCCCTCGGGTCCGACACGGGCGGCTCGATCCGTCAGCCGGCGGCCCTCTGCGGGGTCGTCGGCATGAAGCCGACGTACGGCCGCGTGAGCCGCTACGGCCTCGTGGCCTTCGCCTCCAGCCTCGACCAGATCGGCCCGTTCGGCCGCACGGTGGCCGACGCGGCGCTTTTGCTCCGGGCGACGGCCGGCCATGACCCGCGCGACTCGACCAGCGTGCGGGAGCCCGTGCCCGATTACCTTGAGGGCCTCGAAGAGCCGGTCCGGCCCCTGAGGATCGGCGTGCCGCGCGAGTTCTTCAGCGCGGGCATCGATCCGGAGGTCGAGAGTGTCGTGCGCGAGGCGCTCGCCGTGTACGAGCGGCTCGGGGCGGCGCTCGTCCCGATCACGCTTCCGCACTCGACCGACTATTCCATCGCCACGTACTACATCGTGGCCACGAGCGAGGCGTCGTCGAACCTCGCCCGCTACGACGGCGTGCACTACGGCTACCGCTCCTCCGACCACACCGACATGATCGACATGTACATGCGCAGCCGCGCGCAGGGCTTCGGCGACGAGGTCAAGCGCCGCATCATGCTCGGCACGTACGCCCTGAGCTCGGGCTACTACGACGCGTACTACAAGAAGGCTCTCGCGGTCCGGCGGCTGATCCGGCGCGACTTCGAGCAGGCCTTCGCGAAGGTCGACTGCATCATGGGTCCGACCAGCCCCACGCCCGCGTTCCACGTCGGCGAGAGGACGGCCGACCCGCTGGCGATGTACCTCTCGGACGTCTACACCGTGAGCGCCAACCTGGCGGCCATCGCGGGCATCAGCATCCCCTGCGGCTTCACGGCCGGGGGGCTGCCCATCGGCCTCCAGATCATCACCGACGTGTTTACCGAGGGCCGACTGCTTCGCATCGCGCGGATGTACGAGCGCGAGACCGGCTGGACGAAGCGAGCGCCGCCGATCGTGGAGGACGCCGCATGAGCGCCGCTGAACCGGTCCCCACCATCGGCCTCGAGGTGCACATGCACCTGAAGACCCGCACCAAGATGTTCTGCGGGTGCAAGGTGGAATACGACGTGCGGCCGAACTCGAACGTCTGCCCCGTCTGCCTCGGCATGCCGGGCGTCCTGCCGGTGATGAACGGCAAGGCGCTGGAGCTCGCGGTGCGGATGGCCCTGGCCCTGGGCTGCACCCTCCCCGGCCTGGCCAAGTGGGACCGCAAGCACTACTACTACCCGGACCTTCCGAAGAATTACCAGATCTCTGAATATGACCAGCCGCTCGGCGTGAAAGGCTGCCTTGACATCGAAACCTCGCAGGGCCCGCGGCGCATCGGCATCATCCGCGTGCACCTCGAAGAAGACGCCGGCAAGCTGATGCACGCCGAGGGCGGCGGCAACTACAGCGTGGTCGACCTCAACCGCACCGGCACGCCGCTTCTGGAGATCGTGAGCGAACCCGACGTCCACGGCGCCGAGGAGGCCCGCGTCTATGCCGAGACGCTCCGGCAACTCGCCGTTTACCTCGGCGTGGGCGACTGCAACATGCAGCTCGGCCAGATGCGGTGCGAGCCGAACATCAGCCTCTGCATCGGGGCCGACGCGCAGGGCAAGCCGCGGTACACGCCGATCTCGGAGATCAAGAACCTCAACTCGTTCCGCTCGGTCGAGCGGGCCGTGACGTTCGAGATCGCCCGACACCGCGAGGAGTACGAGGCCGATCCCGCCGGCTACACGCTCGAGAAGCAGGGGAAGTCGACCCGCGGCTGGCGCGACGACGAAGGCGTCTCGTTCCTCCAGCGCTCCAAGGAAGAGGCCCACGACTACCGCTACTTCCCGGAGCCCGACCTCGTGCCGTTCGTGCCGGACCGCCAGTGGGTCGAGGAAATCCGAAGGACAATCCCTGACCTTCCGGAGATTCGCCGGCGCCGCCTCATCAACGATGCCGGGCTCTCCGAGTATGATGCCGGCGTCCTGACGGCGGACCGTCTCATCGCGGATTACCACGAGGCGCTTGCTGAATACGTGCGAGATGCCAAGATGGCCGCGAACTGGATGATGCAGGATGTGATGCAGATTCTTAATGAGCGTAAGATCGCCATATCCGAGTTTCCACTGACTCCCCAGGCTTTTGGGGACCTCGTGAATCTGGTAGCATCAGCAGTCATCAACCGCAACACGGCCCGCGAGGTGGTGTTGCCCAGGATGCTCGCTACAGGCAAGTCGGCCGGCGAGATCGTGAAGGAAGAGGGTCTGGCCCAGACGAGCGATGAAAGCGCCATCGAGGCGATCGTGGACCAGGTCCTCGCCACCAACGCCAAGATCGCCGAGGACTACAAGGGCGGCAAGAAGGCCGCCTTCGGGCGCCTCATGGGCGAATCCATGAAGGCCAGCAGCGGCAAAGCCAACCCCCAGGTCGTCAAGGCCATCCTCGCGCGCAAGCTCGGCGGCTGATGTGAGGTGGGTGCTCCGCACCCGCTCGTGTTTAGCGAGGGTGGCACGGTCACGCGCCGTTGCGTGACCGTGCTTGCTCGCCCACGTGACCATGCATGGCCACGCAACAGCGCGTGGCCGTGCCACCCGGCAATCTGGTATGGCGCCAAACACGTACCCGCACCCACCAGCCTGTTGCTGCCGCTCAACGCGCCTCGCTCGCTGGGAATGACAGTCTTCGCATCGGTGCGTGCAGAGCACGCACCCTACGTGTGATTCGCGGCCTTCTTCTTTCGCCACAGGACCCCGTTCTCGGTGCCCTTCAAGAGTCGCGCATAGTTGGACCGGTGCCGCGCGATCACCATTATCACCAGCAGTAGAACGAAAAGAGTGACGGCCAGGTAGTCGTTCCAGGCGCGAGTCTGTTCCCTCCATAGATAGCCCGCGCCGAGCGCCATCGCCGCCGCCGTGGATCCAACCGAGACATACCCCGAGGCTGCGGTCACGATGACCCATAGACCAAACGCCGCCAGCGCCGGCCATCGCAGCATCGGCAGGGCGAGGACCACGCCCAGGGCCGTGGCCACCGCCTTCCCTCCGCGGAAGCCAAGGTAGATGGGGAAGACATGCCCCAGGATCGGACACGCCGCGACACCGACCACCACCACCCAATGCCACACGAGTCCGCCATGATCGATGTCCAGGCACGCGGCGGTGACGCCTGGAATCCACGCGACCGCGGTGAAAACAGGGACGAACCCCTTGGCCACGTCCAGCAGGAACGCCGCCACGCCGAACGGCCATCCGCACACGCGGCCGCAGTTCGTGGCGCCGATGTTTTTCGAGCCAAGCTGGCGGATGTCCACCCCGCGCATCTTCCCAATGAGCCAGCCGAAGGGAATGGCGCCGACGAGATAGCCGCCCACAATCCATGCCGCCAGGATGGCCACCGTCGCGATCATCCCTTGAGCGCCTCCTTGCGCGCCAGCGCCCGCTCGAACACGGCCATCATCTCACGGAAGTTTCGCTGGAGGGAATGCTGCTCCGCGGTCTGGCGGGCGGCCCGGCCCATCGCGGCACGCCGGTCCGCATCCAGGAGATGCCGCATCGCCTCGGTGAGGCGGTCGATCTCAGCGGGCGAGTCCAGGAGCAGCCCCTCGCGCCCGTCCTCCATCAGTTCGCCGGCCCCGTTGAACCGCGTCGTGATGACCGGCCGCCCGCACGCCAGCGCCTCCAGGACCACGAGGCTGCACGGGTCGTACCACGTCGGCTGCACGTAGATATCCGACGCAGCATAGGCGGCCGTTACGTCGCGCATCGCGCCCGGGAACAGGAAGCGGTTCGCGCATCCGAGGTGCTCTGCCTGGGCCAGGTAAGGCCCGGGCCTGGCCTTGCCGATCACCACGATGCGCCAAGGGCGTATCCGGTCGAGTCGTGCGGCGGCCTCGACGAGCTCGCGCACGCCTTTCAGGCGGAAGTTGTGGGCCACGATGAGGAAGCACGTCTCGTCATCCGCCAGGCCCCACGTCCGGCGTGCCTCGGCCCGCCGCGCCTCGCACACCGCGGGGCTGAATCGCTCCAGGTCCACGCCGTTATGCACGAGGTGGAGCCGCTCGTCGGGCACGTGGTGAAACTGCTGCATATCTCGCTGCACCATGCAACTGATGGCGACCACCTCGGGCGGCGGGAACGCGGCGTACTGGCGGGTCTCAATCCACCGTTGCGTCCGCAGGCGCGGGTTGAGCCAGTCGAAGGCGCGTTTCAGGCCGCGAAACGCAGCGCTCCGGATCATCGCCAGGTTCTGGCGCCGGCTGCCCCCAAGCGTGCCGCCGTGGGGCTGAAGGACATTGGCCCCGAAGGTGCGTCCTACGGCCACCACCACGTCGAGGTCGGCCCGCCGCGCGGCGCGCCCGCACGCCCGCGCGAAACGCCAGTCTCTCTCCGACCGCGTGAGCCCGCGCCGCAGGACGATGTGTGTGACCGCCCCCGGCGGCGCCGAAACGAAGTCCTCGGCCAGGAGGTGGACCTCGTGCCCCGCTGCCAGGAGCGTCTGGGCGAAGCGGTGGACGTACGTCTCCGCGCCGCCGCGGGCGGGGTCGAGGCGCTCGATCTGGAAGCCGATCTTCACGCGCCGGCCTCCTTCCGCGCCCGGCGGCGGGCCTCGTGCTGCGCGATCCGGCGGGCCTTCGCGATGACCTGGCGCAGGAGCCCCTTGGGGCCGGCCGTCAGCCGCGCCGTGCCGAAATACGCGCGGGCAAAGCGCATCCGGTCCGTGTTGGTGAAGACCGGCGACCGGATGCCCGTGGCGGCCGACGGCCACGACGAAAAGAGCAGGGCCGCCAGGTCCTTGACAATCCATCGCTCGCCGAGGCCCCGACGATGGTGCGTCAGACGCTGAAGGTCGATCAGGTGAAGCACGGGCTCCGCCCCCGCGATCGGCCGCACGAGGATGTGGCAGAGGTAGAAATCGCGATGCGAGAGGCGGGCGCGGTGCAATTGCGCTGCGAGGGCCGCGATGGCGCAAATCAGTCGCCGTTTCTCGGCCACCCTTTCGCGAGAGGAGGGCGGCGCGAACCGTACCTCGCAGTACTCGTCGGCCTGCGCGGCGCCGGCAACCTCTTCGGTCACCAGGCAACTGCGCTCCGACCAGCCGCGCGCGATCAGTTCCTCGCCGAATGCGACCGGCCGCATCGCGGCGATCCCGATGTTGGCGAGCCGTGCGATGCCCTGGGCCTCCTTCACTCCCTGCGAAATGGGCGGGTTCAGACTCAGCAGCCGCCGCAGCTTCGTGCGCAGCGGCACCGCGGTGTAGCGCTTGACGTAGAGGGCGCGCCGCCCGCCCGCGGGGTCCGCCAGCTCCACCCGCACGGTGAACCGGCCGGGGACTTCGCGGTACGCCTCCCCGCCCTTGAGGGTCATCAGGCGATCGAGCGTCGTCAGGCCCGCCGCCTCAAGCACCGGCCTGAACGCCTCGTTAACGTGGAGGCGGCCGCCGTCGGCCGGAACCATCTTCTCTTCCGCGAGCGGCACGACGCCCGGCGGCAAGGTCCGGCGCGCCGCCAGCGTCTTCGGATCCATGCCGCGCCCAGGCATCCGGGCCGCCGCTTGCTGGATACGGGCGATGAAGCGTCGCGCTTCCGGGCCGAGTTGCCCGGCACCGAGATACGCCTTCAGCGCACGCAGGCGGTCCATGCGCCGGACGCCGGGAACCTGCGTGCTTACGTAGAGGGCCGCAAGGTCGAAGACCGCGCGGCTGCCGCTAAAGCGCCGCAAGCGCGCCAAGTCAATGAGAACGATGCGAGGCCGGCCGGCGTCGAGGTCCTCCAGATAGAGGTGCTTCGCGTAGAGGTCAGGCATCGAGAAGCCGGCGTCGTGAAGCCACCGTACGGCAGAGCCGATGGTCTGGGCCACGCTG
>JAPLML010000712.1 GCA_026387055.1 Planctomycetota bacterium
GTCGTGGACGGCTACCAGCGCGGGCTGGAGCTCTACGGCACGGGCTACTCGGTGAACGTTCAGGGCAAGAAGCTGGTGATGGCCTGCGGCCTGGCTCAGCCCATCGAGAAGTTGATCCCGGCGGGAGTCGAGGTGACCGTGGAAGTGCCGAACACGCGCGGCAACGACACGCCGTCGCGGTTCACGGTGAAGGGGTGCGACAAGCAGCTCGTGGGCGAGTTCGCTTCGGAGATCCGGCACCTGCGGCCGGCGGAGCCGTACATGGGCAAGGGATTCCGGTACGCGGGCGAGCGTATCCGCCGCAAGGCTGGCAAGACCTTCGTCACCGGCGCCACGGCCTAGCAGGCGCGTTTCGCGAGAAGCCGAAGTCGAAGACTCGCTGTGGCGAGCCGACGGCGGTTGCTATAAGGATGAAACGTTTATGTCGCATATCAAACTGAAACGCGCGGGCCTGAAGCGCCGGCATCTCAGGCTTCGGCGACGGGTCGAAGGGATCCCTGAGCGTCCGCGGCTGTCGGTGTATCGCAGCCTGAACCAGATTTACGCCCAGGTGATCGACGACGTCGCGGGGCGGACCCTGGTGTCGGCGAGCACGCTCAGCGAGCCCTTGAAGGGCACGCTGAAGGGAACCGGCAACTGTGCGGCGGCCGCCAGGGTCGGCGAGCTCCTGGCCGCGCGGGCCAAGGAGGCCGGCATCGCGGCCGTCTGTTTCGACCGCGGCGGACGCCGGTATCACGGTCGCATCAAGGCGTTGGCAGAAGCCGCGCGAAAGGGCGGGCTGAAGTTCTGACGCACGGCCCTGAGCGGGCGGAGGAAAAGAGCGAGTGGCTACCCAGCAGGAAGGCTTCTTCGGCGAGGGGGGCGACCTTCAGGAAGCCGTCGTCGCCATCAACCGGTCGGCGAAGGTCGTCAAGGGCGGTCGGCGGTTCAGTTTCAGCGCCCTGAGCGTCGTCGGCGATCGCCGCGGCCGCGTGGGCGTCGGCTACGGTAAGGCCAACGAGGTGCCCCCGGCCGTCGAGAAGAGCATCTCCGAGGCCAAGAAGAACATGGTCCGGGTCTCCTTGAAGGGCGACACGATTCCCCACGAGGTGATCGGCCGGTTCGGCGCCGCCCGCGTGTTCATGCGGCCGGCGGGACCCGGCACGGGCGTCATTGCCGGCGGCGGCGTCCGGGCCGTCTGCCAGATGGTCGGCATCCGCAACATCCTGACGAAGGCCATGGGCAGCACCAATCCGGTCAATTTGGTCAAGGCCGCCATGGACGGCCTCTTGAGACTGAAGGAAGCGAAGGAAGTGGCCCGTCTTCGCGGCGTGCCGATCGAGGAGCTGATGCCCGAAGCGGCGGCGGCTCCGGCGATGCCGCCCCCGAAGCCGGCCGATACGAGCGAGGGACCGCCGCTGTGAACCTGACGGATATCAAGAAATCGAAGAGACATCATCCGCTCCGCCTCCGGGTCGGCCGCGGCATCGGGTCCGGCCGGGGCAAGACCAGCGGGCGCGGGCACAAGGGCATGAAGTCCCGGTCCGGATACTCGCGCCGTCTCACGTATGAGGGCGGTCAGATGCCGCTCTTCAGGCGGATGCCCAAGGTCGGGTTCTCCAACGACCGCTGGGCCACCCCCGTCACGGTGGTGAACGTGGACGATCTCGACCGGTTCCCCGCGGGATCCGAGGTCGGGCCGCACGAGTTGCGCGATGCCGGACTCATCAAGGGTCGCCTTTACACCCTCAAGATTCTTGGCCGCGGCGCGTTGGATCGGGCCCTGACGGTCCGGGCCCACCAGTTCAGCGCCGCCGCCGCCGAGAAGATCGCCAAGGCGGGCGGCAAGGCGGAGGTGCTCGGCGCGTGATCGAGTCGCTGATCAACGTCTTCAAGATCCCCGAACTGAGGCGGAAGATCCTCTTTACCATCCTCATTATCTTCGTCTACCGCCTCGGGACGTACCTGCCCATTCCGGGGACCGATGGGAATTACCTCGAGAACCTGATCGCCCGCGAGCAGGCCGAAACGGGCGCCGGCGGCGGCATCGCGGAGTACCTCAAGTTCATTGCGAAAATCACGGGCGGAAGCTTCCAGCCCTTCCTCTTCGCCCTGGGCATCATGCCCTACATCAGCGCGTCGATCATTCTTCAATTGTTGACGCACGCGGTCCCCTCGCTGGAGAAACTGTCCAAAGAGGGCGAATCGGGACGCAAGAAGATCAACGAGTATACGCGCTACATCACGCTCCTCCTGTGCGTCATCCAGGCCGCCTTCATCGTCAACACGAACACCTTCGGGGCGGGCGGATGGCGGAGCGACAACGTCAGCCAGGTCATGTATTTCCTGGTGTCTGTAACGGCGATGAGCGCGGGAACCGTCTTTCTGATGTGGCTGGGCGAACTGGTCGACGACTACGGCATCGGCAACGGCATCAGCCTCATCATCATGGCGGGGATCGTGGACCGCTTGCCGGCCGTCGCGGGATACGTCCGCGAGAACGCCACCTTCGAGTTTCTCTCCTTCCAGGCCTCCGAGAAGATCGGCATCGAGACGCTGTTCCTGATCATCGTCATGTTCGTGGCCGTGGTCATCGGCGTGGTGCTGATTACGCAGGCGCAGCGGCGCATCCCGATCCAGCAGGCCAAGCACACGCGCGGGCGGCGGACGTACGGCGGCCAGCGGCAGTACCTGCCCCTGCGCGTCAACCAGGCGGGCGTCATCCCCGTCATCTTCGCGTCGAGCCTTCTGTACCTGCCGATGTTCCTCTTCGGCAAGCTGGCCGAGATGGCCTCCGGCAGTTGGGCGGGCGGGGTCCTTCGCGAGGTCGCCGAGGCGTTCGGCTACGGCAACGCCATTCATCAACTGATTTATGTAGCCCTGATCTTCGTTTTCTGCTACTTCTGGACGGCCATCACGTTCCGGCCCGCCGAGATGGCGGACAACCTGCGGGATTGGGGCACGTTCATCCCCGGCATGAGGCCCGGACGCCGTACGGCCGAGTACATCGAGCGGGTGATGAACCGCATCACCTACGTCGGGTCGGCCTTCCTGGCCATCATCGCGATCGTGCCGTCGGTGGTGAGCCAAATGCTCCAGGTCCCGATGCTGATGGCCGGGTTCCTGGGCGGGACCAGCCTTCTGATTATCGTCAGCGTGGCGCTCGACGTGGTCCAACGCATCGAGTCGCACCTGATCATGCGGCACTACGAGGGGTTCCTGGCCGAGGGTCGGGTTCGGGGGCGCCGTTAGTGCTCCGTTACTTGTAGAGAGCACGAGAGAGCGGGACAGACCGGCCCGGGCGGGGCCGGCTCAAGGAGCGGCGACGGTGCGACTGGTGTTTATGGGCCCTCCGGGGGCAGGCAAGGGCACTCAGGCCAAGGCGGTGGCGGCCCATTTCGGCGTCCCGCACGTCTCGAGCGGCGACATCTTCCGCGGCGAGATCGAGCTCAAGACGCCCCTGGGGTTGAAGATCAGGTCGTACCTGGACACCGGCGCCCTGGTGCCGGACGAAATCACGGTCGGGGCGGTGGTCGGCAGGCTGGCCTCGCCGGATTGCGGCCGGGGATGGCTCCTCGACGGCTTTCCGCGGACCGAGGGCCAGGCCCGAGCGCTGGACGCCGAGTTGGCGTCCTCGGGCGCAAGACTGGGCGCGGTGGTCTACGTTGACGTCGACCCCGAGGAAATCATCCGTCGCATGAGCGGCCGGCGCGTTTGCCCGAAATGCGGCAGGTCGTACCACCTGCGGCATATTCCGCCGCGCGTCGAGGGGCAGTGCGATGCCTGCGGGACCGGCCTCATCATCCGCGACGACGATAAGCCGCAGACCGTGCGGCAGAGGCTGGCCACGTATCAGGAACAGACGGCCCCGCTGATCGGCTATTACGATCAGCGCGGCCTTCTGGTGAAGGTTGACGGCAGCGGAACTCCTGACCAGGTCAGGGCACGGCTCTTTGAACAACTGGAAGACGCGGTGGAGCGAGCCTGAGGCGTCGGCGAGCCATGACGATCCATCCCAAGACCGCCGAAGCGCTTGAGAAAATGCGGGCGGCCGGCGAGGTCGTCGCCGAGGTGCTCGACCGCCTCCAGGCGATGGCGCGGCCGGGCGTCACGACCGGCGCGCTGGAGGCCGAGGCCGTCCGCCTCATGCAGGATCGCGGCGCGACGAGCCTCTTTCTGGGCCAGCCGCACCCGCGCGGAGGGCGGCCGTACCCCGGCAGCGTCTGCGTGTCGGTGAACGAGGAACTGGTTCACGGTATTCCGGGACCGCGGGCGATCCGCGAGGGCGACATCGTCTCGGTCGACGTGGGCGTCCGCAAGAACGGGTGGTGCGGCGACGCCGCCCGGACCTTCGCCGTCGGGCGGGTGCCCGACCGGGTGGAGGCCCTGGTGCGGACGACGGCCGAGGCGTTGGCCGTCGTCGAGCGCGAGGCCCGGGCCGGCGTCCTGTGGTCGTCTGTGGCGGCCCAGATCGAGGCCCTGGTGCGCCGGGCGGGCTTTTCGGTGGTGACGGATTATCGCGGCCACGGGATCGGCAGCGCGATGTGGGAAGATCCCCCGGTGCCGAACTTCGTCAGCCGCGACTTGGTGCGCGACGATTTTCTCCTCATCGAGGGGATGACGCTCGCCGCCGAGCCGATGGTGAACATGGGCCGGGCGGCCGTGCGGGAGAAGGAAGACGGGTGGACGGTGGTGACGGTCGACGGCAAGCCCGCCGCCCACTTCGAGGATACGTTTGTGGTCCGACGCGACAGGGCGGAACCCCTGACGCGCCTGGCGGGCCGGCAACAGGAATGAGTCCCCGATGGCGAAGGACGTAATCCGTGTGGAAGGGAAGGTGACCGAGGCGCTGCCCAACGCCGTGTTTCGCGTCGAGTTGGACAACGGGCACAAGGTGTTGGCGCACGTGTCGGGGCGGATGCGGATGCACTTCATCCGCATCCTGCCGGGCGACCAGGTCACGGTGGAGCTTTCACCGTACGACCTCTCGAAGGGGCGAATTGTCTATCGGACGGGTTGACCTTCGCCCGGCCGACGGCCTACAGTGAGGTTCAAGGGAACATGAAAGTACGGACCAGCGTCAGAAGGATTTGCGAGAACTGCAAGGTGGTGAGGCGCGCCGGCGTGGTGCGCGTCATTTGCAGCAACCCGCGCCATAAGCAGCGCCAGAAGATGCGCGCTCGCAGGAGGTAACCCATGCCTCGTATCGCCGGCATCGATGTTCCGGGCGAGAAGATCACGTGGTGCGCCCTGACCTATATCCACGGCATCGGGCGCCGATCGGCCCTGGACATCTGCAAGGAAGCGCAGATCGACCCGCAGCGGCGGATGAAGGAGCTTTCGGAGGACGAGATCGGCCGCCTCGCGGCCGTCATCGACCGCAATTACGTCGTCGAGGGCTCGCTGAGGCGCCAGGTGCTTCAGAATATCGCCCGCCTGAAGGACATCGGCTGCTATCGCGGCGTCCGCCACCGCCGCGGGCTGCCGGTCCGCGGCCAGCGGACCCGGACCAACGCCCGCACCCGGAAAGGGCCGCGTAAGACCGTGGCCGGGAAGAAGGGCGTCAAGGAGCTGCACTAGGCAATGGCTAAAAAGAAAAAAGTCCGGCGAAGCGTGTCCAAGGGCATCGCGCACGTCAAGGCCACCTTCAATAACACGATCATCACGATCACGGATCCGACGGGCAACGTGCTCTGCCAGGACTCGGCCGGCACGATCGGCTTCAAGGGCAGCCGCAAGTCCACACCGTTCGCGGCCCAGCGGGCCGCCGAGGCCTGCGCCGGGAAGGCGATCAAGATGGGCATGCACGAGGTCGAGGTCAAGGTCAAGGGCCCCGGCAGCGGGCGCGAATCGGCGATCACGGCGCTCCAGGCGGCCGGGCTTCGAGTGATTGCCATCGAGGACGTGACCCCGATTCCGCACGACGGCTGTCGTCCGCCGAAACGTCGGCGCGTCTAAGGGCGCCGTGGGAGGTACAAGCACAGGATGGCACGTTATACGACCCCCGTGTGCCGGCGCTGTCGACGGGCCGGCATGAAGCTGTACCTGAAGGGCGTGCGGTGCGAAACCGCCCGGTGCCCGATCGAGAAGCAGTGGCGCAACAAGCCGCCCGGCATGCACTTCTGGCAGCGGCGGCGCCCGAGCGAGTACGGCGTCCGCCTCCGCGAGAAGCAGAAGCTGCGCTGGTACTCCGGCGTCCTCGAGCGCCAGTTCCGGCGGTTCTTCGACGAGGCCCAGCGCACCAAGGGCTCCACCGGCGAACGCCTGCTCATCCTCATGGAACGCCGCCTCGACAACGTGGTCTACCGCCTCGGCTTCACCTCGGGCCGCAAGGCCGCCCGCCAGCTCGTCAACCACGGGCACGTGCTCGTGAACGACCGGGTGGCCGACATCCCGAGTCAGAAGGTCAAACCGGGCGACGTGATTCAGATCCGCGATCGCAAGGCCAGCCGGGACCTCGTGCAGCAGTGGCTGACCGAGGAGGAGGGGCGCGTCGTTCCGCCGTGGCTGTCGGCCGACCCGCCCAACTTCCGCGGCGAGGTCAAAACCATGCCCTCGCGCGAGGACGTGTCGATCCAACTGAACGAGCAACTGATTGTCGAGTTCTGCAGTCGCTAAACTCGAAGGAGGCGACCCCCGTGATGCGGATCAGATGGAAGGGCCTGGAACTGCCTACCCGCGTGGTCCTGGATCAGGCCACCGCCACGCCGATGTACGGGCAGTTCGTGGCCGAGCCTTTCGAACGCGGCTTCGGCGTGACCATCGGCAACTCGCTGCGACGGATTCTCCTGTCGAGCCTCGAAGGCGCGGCTGTGACCGGCGTCAAGATCGGCAGCGTCCTCCACGAGTTCTCCAGCATCGACGGCGTCATCGAGGACGTCACCGATCTCATCCTCAACATCAAGGGGCTCGTCGTGCGGCTTGAAGGCAACGAGCCGCGCACGGTGACCCTCGAAGCCGACAAGGCCGGGCCGGTCACCGCGGCCATGATCGAGACCGACCCCAACGTCGAGGTCGTCAACAAGGATCACCCGATCTGCACCTTGTCGAAGAATATGAGGTTCGGCATGGAACTCCGGGTGGCCAAGGGCCGCGGCTACGTGACCGCCGAGGAGAACACCCCCGAGGGCGACCAGGAGGTGGGCTACATCCCGGTCGACAGCCTCTTCTCGCCCGTCGTGCGCGTCCGCTACCGGACCGAGGACACGCGCGTCGGCCAGCGCACCAACTACGACCGCCTGGTGCTGGAGATCTGGACCAACGGCACCGTCTCGCCCGACATGGCCCTCGTGGAGGCCGCCAAGATCCTCCGCAAGCATCTCAATCCGTTCGTCGAGTACTTCCAGCCCGGCGAGGAGCTCGGCGCCTAGGCGCCGGCGCCCGTCGAGGAGCCCGCGGGCGCCGAGGAGTACATCTCCGAACTCGAACGCAAGCTGGCCATGCCCATCAGCCAGCTCGAGCTTTCGGTCCGCGCCGCCAACTGCCTGGAATCCGAGAACATCATGACCGTCGGCCAGCTCGTCCGACTCTCGGAGGACGACCTCCTGGCCATCCGGTCCTTCGGTAAGACCAGCCTCCGCGAAGTCAAACGCAAGCTGGCGGACCTCGGCCTCTCGCTCGGCATGGACCTCGAGGCCGTGACGGCCGGCGGCGGCGGCGGAGGGAGCACCTGATGCGCCATCTCAAGCAAGGCCGCAAACTCGGCCGCACCAAGAGCCACCGCCTGGCGACCCTCCGGGCCTTGGCCGCCAGTCTCATCGAGCACGAGGCCATCACCACCACCGTGCCGAAGGCCAAGGAGGCCCGCCGCTACGTGGAGCGCCTCATCACCACCGCCCGCCAAGGCACGCTGGCTGGCCGGCGCCTGGTCGCGTCGCGCCTCGCCAACGAGACGGCGGCGAAGAAAGTCTTTGAGACCCTCGCCCCGCGCTACGCCACGCGCCCCGGAGGCTACACGCGGATCGTCAAGCTTGCCGAGTTCCGCATCGGCGACGGCACCCAGCTCTGCCGCCTCGAACTCGTGGACAAGGTCGTCAAGGAAAAGCCGAAGAAGAAAGAGAAGAAGTAGGCGTTTCCCTGAGGCTCTGCAATGCCAGAGTGCATCTTCTGCAGGATCGTGGCCGGCTCCATTCCCTGCACCAAGCTCTACGAGGACGCGCACGTCCTGTCGTTTCTCGATATCGGCCCGATCTCGCCCGGCCACACGCTCCTGGTGCCGAAGAGGCATTACGGCGCTATCATGGAGATGCCCGCCGGGGAAGTGGCCGCGCTCTTCAAGCCTGTCGCCGCCCTCGCCGCCGCCGTCAAGACCGCCGTGGGGGCGGAGGGGATCAACGTCCTTCAGAACAACGGCCCGACCGCCGGCCAGGTCGTCCCGCACCTGCACATCCACCTCATCCCCCGCTGGCCGGACGACGGCCTCGGCTTCCGCTGGCCCGCCCGCGAGGCCGACGCCGCCGTTCTCGCCCGACAAGCCGAAGCCATCCGCGTCTTGCTCAAGGTGTAGGGTGCCGGGTCAGCACCCACGCGGTTTAGAAGCTGTTTCAGAACCGCCCTTCAGGGCGGGGTCGCGCGGCGGGCTCGAAGGCGCCTGTCCTTGCCTTTCAATCTGCAATCTGCGATTACTTCCTTTCGTCCTTGGCGTGCGTCACGATCTCCCAGCCGTCGGGCACGGCGGGGCGGGTGAAGGACTTGGCATCGATCTCCTTATTGGCCTCGATATGATGGAAGTCGACGGTCGTGACGTTCTCGCTGGTGTCGGCGAGGCGGGCGCGGGTGGGCAGGGACTGCTTCGCGTCGACCCAGAGGAGTATCTTCGCGTAGTCGCGCGCCAGGGGCGTGTCCTTCTTCGGCACGAGGGCGAGGACGGCCCGCTTCTCCTTGTCGCCGGCCTCCTCCTTCGCGTCGCGGCTCACGTTGAAGTGCTTGAGCACGGCCGCCTTGCGCTGGCCGAAGGGAAGGGGGAAGGGGGTCTTGCCGAGCTCGAACGAATCGACCGCCGGCTCGTCCGGCAGCCGCACCTCCCACAGGATGAGCTGCCTGGTGGCATCCTTCTTGTGATACATCACGCGGCCGTCGAAGACAAACGTCTCCTGCGGCTTGTCCGCAAACTCGAACCGGAGGAGGTTCGGCGCCTGGTACAAAAGCTCCCCCTTGCGCTTCTGGACGTCCTCGTAAAGGGTCTGGTTGAGCTCGTAGTCGAACTTGGCGCGGATGGTCTTGAACTCCTTGCCGGCGGCGTCCATCTTGTCGAGCACGTCGACGACGTCCGCCGGCGGCGCGGCTTCGGCCGCGGGCTTCTCCGCTTCGGGCTTGGCGGGGGGCGGGGATTCCGCGCCGTAAGCAGCAGCGCTGGCCCATGCCGCCAGTGCCGCCATGAGCAGCAAGAGGGTAGCGCGGTGGGCAGTCCTGCCCGCCGCGCGAACATCCGGCGTCCTGATGAAACAGCCTGGTTTCATTCTGGCGTCTCCTTCGCATTTCTGGGGCGGCGCCGTCGGTCCTGAAGCTTGCGGACCAGCGGTGGCAGGCCGCGCCACATCCCCAGCGCCACCGTCGCCCCCGCGATGCCCAGCAC
Source organism: Planctomycetota bacterium (assembly GCA_026387055.1). GTDB lineage: Bacteria > Planctomycetota > Phycisphaerae > FEN-1346 > FEN-1346 > JAPLML01. The sequence continues at coordinate 9,554 of JAPLML010000712.1, forward strand.
CCACTGCCACGTCAGGTTGAACTCCCTCGCCACCAGGGCGAAGAAGAAGTACCTTGGCCACCGCCCCACGAGCGATCCGAGCACGAATCTCAGCCGGCTGTAGCCCTCGCTGATCGCGAGCAGCCGCACGAAGTCGATCGGGATCGGCAGGAACGACCCCGCCGCCAGCGTCCCGAACGGCGCCCTATTGTACCAGTCGGCCACGCGCCCATACCAGCGGGTGCGGCGGACGCGGTCCACGCCCTCGTACTTGTACAGGAACGTCAGCAGGTAGTAATCGTGCATGTTGCCGATGGCCGTGCCGATCGCCCCGACCGTCGCCACCAGCAGGGGCGGCAGGCCGAACCCGCCCCCGGCCTCCGGGGCCGCCGCCAGGATCACGAGCCACGCCGTGGGCAGCGGCAGGAACGTGCACGCGATGCTCAGGTAGCCGAAGAGGAACACCAGGTGCGCCGTCGTGCTTCCCTTGCCGCTCAGCAGGTACACGGCTGCCAGGACCGCAAGCATGGCGAAGAAGGGAAGGAACCAGTCCCAGAGCCTGAGGGGCTCGCGCCGCATCGGCGGAAGGTCGTCGCCTCCTCCGCCGCCGGCGGCGGCCGGATCAGTCCGCGAGGAGTTGTCCATCGCGCATCCTCACGAGGCGGTCGCTGCGGCGGGCCACCTGCTCATTGTGCGTGATAAGGACAATCGTCTGGCCGCGCTCGCGGTGCAGGCGGCCCACGAGGTCCATGACGCGGTCTGACGCCTCGGAGTCGAGGTTCCCGGTCGGCTCGTCGGCCAGCAAGACGGTGGGGTGCGCCACCAGCGCCCGCGCGATGGCGACGCGCTGCTGCTCGCCGACGCTGAGGGCGTTCGGCCGGCGGCGGCGCTTGTCCTCCAGGTCCACGGCCGCCAGCATCTCGCGGGCCGCGCCCCCGACGGGCTGCCTGCGAAGCTTCAGCGCCAGCGCCACGTTCTCCTCGGCCGAAAGCGTCGGCAAGAGGTTGAACCGCTGGAATACGTAGCCGATGTGCTTGCGCCTCAGGCGCGTCCGCTGGCCGTCGGCCAGGCCCTTCGTGTCGGTGCCGGCGACGATGACGGTGCCCTCGGTGGGCGTGTCCAGGAGACCCATGAGATAGAGGAGCGTGCTCTTGCCGCAGCCGCTCGGGCCCATGACGGCGACGAACTCGCCCGGCGCGATCGCGATGTCTACGCCTCGCAGGGCGGGCGTCGCCACGCCGCCGGAGCGGTAAACCCTTGTCAGGCCTCGCGTTACGAGTATTGGTTGCATGGCGCCCATGGCAAGGAAGACTCGCGCGTCCGCCGCGGCGGACGGCTAAATGGTAGTAGCAAGCTATTCATATCGTAAGCTCTCGACCGGGTCCTGGCGGGCGGCGCGAAGCGCGGGGTGCAGGGCGCCGAGCAACGTGCCCACCGCGGCCAGAACTGCCGCATGCACAAAGCGGACCGCCGGGATGTCGATGGTCCAGAGCGGCTGAAGGTGCAGGATCAGCGCGCGCCCCGCGAGGGTCAGGACGAACCCCGTGATGATGCCGCCCGCCAGGATCAGGCCCGCCTCGGCCAGGATGAGGGCGAAGATCTGGAGCCGCGACGCCCCGATGCCCTTGAGGATGCCGATCTCGCGCGTCCGCTCCACGACCATCGTGTACACCGTCAGCAGGATGACGAGGAAGCACACGAAGCCCGCGACGATGACCACCGCGCCGATCACCAGGTGCATGTCGCCCAGCAAATTGGCCAGCCGCGCGTAGTACTCATCGAGGGTGAACGCGCTCAGCTTGAGGTTCGTGACGGCTTCGCGCACGGGTTCGACGCTGGCCGGCCCGTCGGCCTTGACGTAGAAGAACGTGGCCCGGCGCGTGTCCTGCTGGAGGCACTCGTTGAGGGTGTCGATGGGCATGAAGACGCGCCCCGCCACGCCTTCGCGCGCGATGCCGACGATGGTGAAGGTGTGATTCAGCCGCTCAATCTCCTGGCCGAGTCGAAAGCCGCCGGCCCGCTGGAGGCGCGTGTCGATGAGCATCTCTGGTCCGCCCGCCAGGGGCCGCCCTTCGACGAGGCGGTCGGGGCCGGCGAAGAATTTCCAGTCCTCCGGCCGGATGCCGAAGGCGTTCTGGTCGCGCCCCGCCATATTGAGGGACCAGCATAACACGGGGATCGCTTCGCGGACGCCCGGAATGGCGCGAAGCCGCGCCTCGGTCTTGTCGGCCGGAAGGCCCCCGCCCAGCAGGAGCGCCGGCCCCGAGGCGGGCATGACCATAATGTGGGCGTCGACGTTCGTGGTCCGGTCGGCGATCTCGTGGAGCATGCTCGTCAGGCCGACGAGCACCAGGAACAGGGCGACGCCCACGCCCACCGCCAGCGCGCTA
>JAPLML010000367.1 GCA_026387055.1 Planctomycetota bacterium
CGCCGCTGAAGTGCACCGCCCGGTCCTTCAGCATCACGTTGGGATAGCAGACGCGGATGGGCTGGGGCTTGTCATACTCGGCGCCCCACGGCCACTCGAGTTTCCCCTGGGCGGCCCAGGTCCCCTTCGAGTCGCGGAAGACCCACTCGGCGTGCGTGTACCCGATGTTCTGGAACAGGATCAGCTCGCGGTTGGGACCGTCGGCGGCGAAGCTGCGATAGGAATGCTCGCTGAACGCGGGCGTCCCCTGCCACTGGGGCAGGACCGCGGCGAAGGGCGCCTTGGCCTCGGTGGGAGAGAACTGGAGAATCTCCGGCCGCGCGGGCCCCGCGCGGGCCTCGGGGTCCGTCACCCGCGTGGGATTGGCGGACACGAAAAGCGGCCCGCCGGGGAAGCCGGCGACCGGACACGGCTCGCGCGTGCGGCCGGCGGGATCCGACTGCTCAAGCTGCCAGCCGTTCGGCCCGCGCTTGAAGAGCAGCCACCGGCAGTTGTTCAGGGGCTTCGCGTCCTTCAGTGTCTCCAGGCCGCTGGCGAACACGTCGTGGCCGATCCGCACGAGGCACGTGGAGCCGCCGCACCACATCGGCCCCGCGCCGTTGTTGGCCGGCTCGAAGCGGTAGACGTCTTCCTCGATCTCGACGCGCACCTGCGGAGCGACACCCGTCGCAGCAAGGGCCGGCCCCGCCAGGCACACTACGAACATAAGGAGGAGAGTGAGCGCCGCCCTTGGCATCGCCTGGTCCCGTTTGCGGAAAGGTCGTGTCGCCCTTGATAGCCGTGTGCCACGGCCGGCTTGCCCGGGTACGTGTTTAGCGCCATACCAGATTGCCGGGTGGCACGGCCACGCGCCGTTGCGTGGCCGTGCATGGTCACGTGGGCCAGCAAGCACGGTAACGCAACGGCGCGTCACCGTGCCACCCTCGCTAAACACGTACTTGCCCGGCCGTGGGGACTGTCACCGGCGCTCTGCCACGGCCGGACAAGCCGGCCGTGCCACACACGCCGCCGCCTCAGCCCTCCGGGGGCACTGGAGACTGCTTGGCCGGCGGCTTTGGCGGCGCCTCCGGCGGGGCCTTCTTCGCCTGTTCCATCAGTCTCAACCGGGCGTCGATGGCCTCAATCGCCTTGTCGGCATCATAGGCCTTGGGATGCTTGGGGAACTCCTTCCGCAACTGCTCGAAGTACACGCGGGCCTCTCTCAGTTTCCCGTCCTGAAACAGGATCGTTCCCTGATAGAAGACGGCGACGGGGGATTCCGGAGCGCTCTTGAACTCGCGCAGCCACTGGTCGATGTTCCGCAAGACGAGGGCCGAGTCGCCGTCCTCCAGGGGCACCACGGCCAGGAGGAGCCGCGCTTGGCTCAGCCGGCCGTTCTCGTTATTCGGCGCCAGTTGGGCCGCGCGCTTCAGGTACGGTTCGCCGCGCTTCATCTGGTTCAGGATGGCGAGGGCGTTGCCGAGGTTGAAGTTCGCCTCCCGATCGTCGGGCGTGTTCCTCTGCGCCTCGACGAGCCGCGGCAGCGCCTCGACCTGCTGGAGAATCGGATAGAGCTCGGCCGGGGGGCGAGGGCCTGGCACAACGTGGAGCGGCTCGCCGCCCGGCCCCAGGAACAGGAGCGTCGGGTACAGGCGGACCTGGTACTTCGTGCTGACCGGACTGGTCTCGCGCGAATCGTCGACTTTGATGGGGATGAAGTTGCGGAGGACGAACTGGGCTATCGCCGGGTTGGCAAACGTGCCGCGGTCCATCAACCGGCAGGGCTGGGACCAGTCGGCATGGAAGAAGATGAGGACGATGCGGCCGGCCTGGGCGGCCTCCTTCTGGGCGGCGTCGAGGTCCTGGCGCCAGACGATCTGGATAGCCGGCGTCTTGACGGGAGCCGGTGGCGTCTTTCCCGGCGCCTCGGCAGGGCCCTGGACGCCAGGCGGCAGCGCGGCCGGGGTCCTCGCAGGCTTCCCGGCGGCCTTCGGAGCAGACGCGGCCATGGCGGGCGCCGCGAGAATGGCACAGGCGAGAAGCGCGAGGCCAAGACCACGCATGACAGCCCCTCACACAAGTTTGGCCGCTGTTTCGGAAGCGGAGATAGCGCGGTGGGCAGTCTTGCCCACCGCCTACGCCGGGGGCACGGGCGGCTCGACCATCGCCTCCACCGTCACGCCCACGCGCCGCAGCTTCTCGTAGCGTTGCTGGAGGAGTTCATCCACCGACAGTTGCCTGAGCTCCCGCAGGTGCCGCCCGATGCGGCGCTCCAGGGTAATGGCCATCTCGCGCGGATTGCGGTGGGCGGCGCCCAACGGTTCCGGCACGATATCGTCGATGACGCCGAATGCCTTGAGGTCCTTCGCGGTCAGCTTGAGCGCTTCGGCGGCCTCGGGCGCCTTTTCGGCCGTGCGCCACAGGATGGCGGCGCACCCTTCGGGCGTGATCACGCTACAGTACGCAAACTCGAGCATCAGCAGGCGGTCGGCCACGCCGATGCCCAGGTACCCCCCCGACGCCCCCTCGCCGATGATGGCGCCGACGATGGGCACGCGCAGGAGCGACATTTCGCGCAGGTTGACCGCAATCGACTCCGCGACGCCGCGCTCCTCCGCCCCGATCCCCGGGTACGCCCCCTGCGTGTCGATCAGCGCGACGACCGGCAGGTTGAACTTCTCCGCCAGGCGCATCGCCCGCAGCGCCTTGCGGTATCCCTCCGGGTGGGCGCAGCCGAAGAAGCACGCGACCTTCTCGCGGGTGTGGCGGCCCTTGGCGTGGCCGACGACCATCACCTTCTCGCCGCCGATCCGCCCGAAGCCGCACACCACCGCCCGGTCGTCGCGGAAGAACCGGTCGCCGTGGACCTCCTTGAACTCCTTGACGAACGCCTCGATGTAATCAACGGTCTGCGGACGGTCGGGATGGCGGGATACCTGCACGACTTCCCACGGGGTGAGGGCCGCGTACTTCTTGCGGATCATCGCGACGAGGTTCTTGCGCATGTCGCGGATTTCGGCGCTGAGGTCCACGCCGCGCCGGCGCTGGTCCTCCTCCATGGCCGAGATCTGCTCCTCGAGCTTCGTGAAGGCCTTCTCGAATTCGAGCGTGATTCGCGGCATAACGGCCTCAACGGCGGGCTTGGGTTGCATATAGGCCTGACCCGCGGTTTTTCGGATAGGCTCCTAGTCCTTGATGTTCGCGCAGCCCTTCGCCAAGTACCTGAGCTTCGCACTCACATACAGCATGTTCATGGGCCGGTCAAGAGGTTCCTTGGCCATCATCGCCTTGATGAACGCGTCGAGCTCGACGGGCACGTCCGGCCGCGTCGCCCGCACCGACGGGACGAGGCCATACAGGTGCTGCTCCAGCAAGCCCTGCGACGTGGTGCTGACGTACGGCAGCCGCCCGGCCGTCACCTCGAACGCGCTGACGCCGAGGCTATACACGTCGGCCTGGCCCGTCAGGCGCTGGTTGAGGATCTGTTCGGGCGCCATGTACGACCAGGTTCCCGGCCGGCGGCGCTCCTTCAGCCGCCGCCAGAAGTGCTTCCCGAGCGACGTATCCTGCTCCGTCGCCAGCGCGAAGTCGATCATCTTGACGTTCCCGTTGTCGCCGATGACCATGTTCTGCGGCTTCACGTCGCGGTGGACGTACCCCTGGTCATGCAGGTGCGCGAGCCCCTCGGCCGCCTGGGCCAGCCACTCGAGAGCCGCCGCCAGCGGGGGCCGCCCCTTTTCCAGGTGCGTCCGCAGGCTCTGCCCCACAATGAGGTCCAGGACGATGAACGGCCGCACCGTCGCGAGGATAAGCTCATGAGCGTGCACAAGGTTCGGATGGTCCAGGCTCGCGCACAGGCGATACTCGTTCTCCAGGTAGGCCCGCTCCGTCGGGTCCTCGGCGAAAACCTCGCGCAGGACCTTGGCGGCGAACTCATTGCCCCGCCCGCGCCCTACCAGGCGGATCACATGGAAGATCTCGGCCGTGTTCGACTCGGCGATCTTGCGGAGAATCTGGAAGCCGTTGATTGATTCCAGCATGGATTTTGAGCACGCTGACACCCCTCCCTCCTGCCGCCGCGCCCCCGAGGCGCGCGGCAATCGGTCCAGGGCGCCCTCCTCCCTGCAACCCCCGGCCACTACGAGCGGCGCATTTTAGCCGCGTTTTGCCCCATCGGCAACCGCAAAAATCGGCCCCCGCAAATCTATTGACCTTGCCCCGCGCCGCCTCTAAAGTACGTTGGACTTGCGGACCACGGCGGGAATCCATGACACCCTGGGACCAGGTAACGATCATCGGCGTCGGACGGATCGGCGGAAGCCTCGGCCTGGCGCTCAAGAAGGCAGGCCTGGCGCGGACCATCGTCGGCGTCGGCCATCGCCAAACCAGCCTCGACGCGGCCCGCGCCTGCGGCGCCGCCGACCGCACAACGCTGAGCGCGACCGAGGGCGTCCGCCAGAGCGACCTTGTCGTCCTCGCAACGCCCGTGAGCCTCTTCGAGGAGACCCTCCGCCAGATCGCGCCCGCTCTCCCCCGCGCGGCCGTTGTCATCGACGTGGGCAGCACGAAGGCTGCCGTCGTGCCGGCGATGGAATCGCTGATGCCCGACGGGTGCGCGTTCGTCGGGTGCCACCCGGTTGCCGGGAGCGAGCAGCGCGGTATCGCGCACGCCCGGGCGGACCTCTTCGCCGGGGCCGCCTGCGTCGTTACACCGACCGAGCGG